>JAAYAO010000122.1 GCA_012719335.1 Propionibacterium sp.
GCGGCGGTGGGCAGCACCCCGGCCACCAGCCAGGGCTGGCGTCCCATCTCGGTGAAGATCCAGCCGAAGGAGTTCGCGAACAGCGGCAGCAGCGGCAGGATCACCAGTGCCGGGGTGAGCAGCTTGAAGGTGGGTGGCATCCGGTCCTTGCGCAGGGCGAACAGGATCGCGATACCGCCGAGCATCGAGATCATGCCCAGCCCCATCATCAACCGGAAGGACCAGTAGGTGATCGGGATGTTCGGCGCGAAGGTGATCCGGTCGGCCACCTCGTCGCCGTACTCGGCGCGGATCTGATCGACCAGTTCGGCGTACTCGGCGGCGTACTCCTCCTTGAGCGGGTTGATGCCCTCGACGGTGCCGTTCAGCGATCCGGTGGCCAGGAAGGCCGTCACGTACGGCACCCGCAGCGACCAGATCTCCTCGGAGCCGTCCAGGGTGCCGATGGTGAAGATCGAGAAGGACGCGTCCTTGCCGGTCTCGGTTTCGTACTGGGCCTCGGCGGCGGCCATCTTCATCGGCTGCGCGTCGGTCATCACCTTGCCCTGGATGTCACCGGTGATCACGGTGCCCAGGCCGGCGATGATCAGCACCCAGGCGCCGAACTTGGCGCCCCAGCGGTAGCTGCGCAGGTCGGAGTTGTCGTCGGCCAGGCCGGCGGTGATCTGTTCGTCGCTCTCGGTCTGCTTGATCCGGGCCAGGTGCCAGACCGCGATCGCGGCGACCAGGGCGCCGGCCACCATGTAGGCGGCGGTCAGGGTGTGCGCGATGGTGATCACCGCGACCGGGTTGAGCACCACGGCGGCGAAGTCGACCATCTCGGCGCGGCCACCGACGACCTCGAAGCCGACCGGGTTCTGCATGAACGAGTTGGCGATCAGAATGAAGAAGGCGCTGACCATGGTGCCGATGGCGGCGAGCCAGATGCTCAGCAGGTGGATCTTCTTCGGGAGCCTGTCCCAGCCGAAGATCCACAGGCCGAGGAAGGTCGACTCGAGGAAGAAGGCGAGCAACGCTTCGAGCGCAAGGGGCGCACCGAAGATGTCACCGACGAAGCGGGAGTACTCCGACCAGTTCATGCCGAACTGGAATTCTTGAACGATGCCGGTCACCACGCCCATGGCGAAGTTGATCAGGAACAACTTGCCGTAGAACTTGGTGAGCTTGAGGTACTTGTCCTTGCCGGTCTTGTACCACGCCGTCTGCATGACCGCGACCATCAACGACAGGGCGATGGTGATCGGGACGAAGAAGAAGTGGTAGACCGTGGTAATGCCGAATTGCCATCGGGCTATGGTCTCCTGGCTCATGGCAGCAAGGTACTACGCGCGGTCGTAAACCGCGACTAGGTTCCGCTATGGCGAACGTGCCGATATCGGATCGTGAAAAAATAACGACAAGCCGTAGTAGAGCGGGTACGATATGGCACATGCCTGCCCTTGGAGACCTCGAACTGCGTGTCATGGAATCGTTGTGGGCTCACGCCGAGCCGCTCTCGGTGCGTGCCGTGCACTCCGACATCATCTCCGAGCGCGACCTGGCCTACACCACCATCCTGACCGTGCTCGACCGGCTGGCCAAGAAGGGGCGGGTCAAGCGCAAGCGGTCCGGCCGGGCCTGGCTGTACTACCCGGCCGCCTCCCGTGCGGTGATGGTCGCCGAAACGATGGTCGAGGAGTTGGCCGACGCCGCGGACGAGCGCGGCACGGCGATCGACGAGTTCGTCGCGCGCCTCGGTGAGTCCGACCTGCGGGCCCTGGGGGCGGCGGTCGACCGGACGCTGCAGACGGCCGTCCGTTCGTCGGCCTGATGGGCCGGGCAACGCACGAGTGCTCCTGCGCAGGTACGTGACCCGGGCGGGGGCACTTTTTCGATGGTAGCCGCGGGGCGGACGGGCCTCAGCCCAGCAGTTTGATGATCGCCGCCGCGACCACCTGCACCGCCCGCCGGGTTTCCGGCTGCAGCTTCTCGTAGTCCAACACGTCACCCTCGGCGATGTGCGGATCGGTCGGAATCTCCAACACCTGATGGCGGGAGCCGAACCACTGGGCGGCCGCCTTGCGGGATTCCTTCTGCGCCTCGGCCGGGGCGTTCGTGGCGACCACCAGGGTGCGGTCGAGCAGCTCGGGGTTGATGTCCTGCATCGACTCCAGCATCCGGGCGGCCGGAATCAGACTGTCCTTGCGCCACTTGGTCGGCACCACCAGGCAGTCGGCGGTGTCGGCGGCCGCGAGCCAGTTGGGTGCCGCCTCGTTGTTGCCGGTGTCGACCACGATCAGTTCGAAGAACCGCCCGAGAATCTCGTGCACCGTCTCGAACTCGCCGCGGCTGATCGCCTGGCCGGACGCCTGGGTCGAGCCCAGGGTGTGGAAGTTGCCGGACGTCTGGTGGTTCAGCAGCTTGGCCACATCGGTGAAGCCGGATTCGGAAGCGCGCAGCCGCTGCGAGCCGGCCAGCAGGTCGCGAACGTTGAGCCGGTGCTCCGACACCGAACGATCCGGCATGGTGCCGCGCAGTTCGTTGTTGTCCCAGGCCACCACGCCACCACCGCGGGCGGTGCCGAAGGTGGCGGCCAGCAACAGCGACAGCGGGGTCTTGCCCACCCCGCCCTTGGGGTTGGCCACCATGATCGTGATCGGACGCTCGAAGCTGCGGCGCAGGGTGGTCAGGTCGTCCATCTCGGCCCGCTCCTTGGCCGAGGGGCCCAGGTTGAACATCGCCCGCCAGCCGCGGCTGGCCTTCGGGGCCGGCGGCTCGCTCAGCTTGTCGACCAGTTCCCCCGCCGTGATCCGGTTGCCCGGGTCGATGTCGGTGCGACGCGGCCGCTCGGCCGGTTCCGCACCATCGGCCGGCCGGGCATAGGGGCTCACCGCGGGCGCCCGCTCCGCGGTCGGCGGGGGCGATGCCGGTGGGGTGGTGGCGGCCGGCTGGTCGGGTGCCGGCGCGTCGTGCTCACCGGTGGTCGGCTGTTGCTCGGGCCGTTCACCGGTGTCGTCGGGGCTGGGCGCCGAGGCGGCCGGGCCGGGCTGGTCGGGATCGTCGGCATCGGAGGTGTCGCGGGCATGGTGCTCGGCGGCGGGTTCGGCCGGACGGCCCGCATCCTCGGCGGCGTGCTCGCCGCGGGCGTCCTCGTCCCGGGTGTCCTCGTCCTCGGCGTCCGGTTCGTCACCGGTGCGGCCCGGGCCGTCGTCGAACTGCATCGGGATGCCGCGTCGGGGCGGTTGCATGGTGATGCCCACCGGCTGCGGGGCCGCCACGACCGGTCGCGGAACGAGCGGTTCGCCCTCGTCGCGGCGCACCGGCTGGTAGCCCTCGTCGCCGGGCAATTGTTGGGGGGAGCCCGGCGATTGCGGGCTGGCAGGTGTGGTCATGTCCCGTCCACGCTAGCACCGAGAGTCGACTTTCTTTGGGATTTCTTGGGATGCAGGCAACCCGCTCACCGATTTGATTCAGTAAAGAACCGGAAGATAATGGGCGTGTGAAAGCGATGCCCCAGTGCCCCATCCGGCCGGGCGAGGAGTGCCATTTGTGCGTCCCGGGCGCGACCGGCCCGCATGACTGCGCCACCGTGAAACTGGTGATGGGCGACCCTGAATTGCGTGAACAACTGACCGACCTGCGCCGGGAAACCGCGGCCGGCCGCTGACCGGGTCCGGCTCATACACCGGAACAGCCCCCGTGGTCGCACTGCGGAACGCGATGTGGGTCCGAGCCGGGGGTGGGGTTCTGCTCGGCACACCCGGGCGGGTTTCGACACGGGCGCTGACGCGCCCGGCTCAACCGACGTGTGGTGCTGTCTTGATGCGCGGCCCGGCTCAACCGACGTGTGGTGCTGTCCCGGCACGCGGCACCTCACCCAACAGGGGCGTAGGGTCAGGAGTTCGCCTCGACGCGCACCCCGCCGTCGGTGATCACCCAGTTCACCTTGGACAGGTCCTCCACCACCAACTCGGCGGCCAACTGTTCGCGCGGGGTGGTGGTCAGCACGGCCAGGCATTCGGTGGGCACCGCGTGCGCGGCGGTCACCCCGGCGACCGCGTCCTCGACGACCAGCACCTCGGTCGGGTCCAGGCCGAGTTCCTCGGCGGCCTTGCGGAAGATGTCGGGGCTGGGCTTGCCGTGCTCCACGTCGTCGGCGGTCACCACCACCTCGGGGCGGAACAGGCCGGCCCCGGTGATCCGGCCCTCGGCCAGGCCGCGGGTGCAGGAGGTGGCGATCGCGATCGGGATGCCGTTCGCGCGCAACACGTGCAGGGCATCCTCGGCGCCCGGCAGGGTGACCACCGAATGGGCGTCGGCCTCCTCGATCGCCTTGATCCGTTCCACACCCTCGTGCACCCGCTCCGGGGGCAATAGGTGGCTGACCAGGTCGGTGGCGGGGCGGCCGTGCCAGTTACCCCGGAACTGACCCTCGGTCAGCTCGAACTCCTCCGCCCACTGCCGCCACGATCGCTGGATCGACCCGGTCGAGTCCACCAGGGTGCCGTCCATGTCGAACACGACACCGCGGTAGGTGCGGGGCAAGGTCATCGATAATCACTGCTTCCTTGTTGGGGGCCGTCCTGCGGCGGCCCGTAGGGATTGGTCGGTTGCTGCCCGTAGGGGCCGGCCGGCTCCTGCCCGTAGGGCGTGCTGGTCTGTTGCCCGTACGGCGAGGCGGACTGCTGACCATAGGGCTGCTGGGATTGTTGCCCGTACTGCTGCTGCCCGTACGGCTCGGCCTGCCCGGCCGATTGGAAGGGCCAGGCGCCGGGAGCCGATTCGGACGAGGCGGGGGCGGCCGGTGGTTGTTCCCGACTCCAGGCCGGTGCCTCGTCCAACGGTGGCGGCTGCTCGGCCGGCGCGTCGTCGCTCCAGGACGGCCCCTCGGGGGCCTCGGGGGTGGGTTCGGGCTCGTCCACCTCGGGTTCGGGACGGCTCGGGCTGAGCAATGCGGCCGGTTCCGGCTCCGGCTCCGAATGGTTCTCGACGTCGCCGTCCGACCCGGTGACCTCGGCCCGTTCGGACGCAGCGGGGTCGTCCTCGACCGGGTCGATGGTTTCGTCGGGGTCGTCCACCATCAGCACATCGTGCTCGTCGTCATCGGCCATCGCCCGCGCCGGGCGCAGGGTGACGGCGGTGCCGTAGGCGACGATCTCCCAGACCGGCCCGGCGTCGGCGGTTTCCAACCGCCAACCGATCACCGCATCGGCACCGGCCTCGTCGGCCATCCGCACCATCGCCTCGACCGCGTCCTGCCGGCTGGTGGTCGCCGCACCGGCGTTCGGCGGGCCCTTCGGCCGCAGGGCGACCCCCACCACATCACCAATGTGCTTGCCCACGGTGGCCCCGGGAATGTCGTCGGTGCTGCTCACCGGCAGCACCTGATCGCGCAGGGCGGGCGCGGACGGGGCCGGGGGCGGCGGAACCGGCGGCCGGAAGCCCTCCTGCTGTTGCGGGGGCATCGGCGGGTATCCCTGCCCCGGTTGCTGCGGGGGCTGCTGATAGTGCCCCGGCCCCTGCGGGGGCTGTGGCGGCTGCCCGTAGGGCTGCGGTTGCCCGTAAGGGGCTCCGTACGGCTGACCGGGAGGCGGATTCTGACCGTAGCTCATGGCCTCACTCTAAGGCGCCGAGCCGGGTAACGGGGCAACCGGGTCGCGTGACCGTGGTGTGGCCGCCTCACCGGAAGGCGAGCATGACCATGCCGCCCACCCCGAGCAACAGGCCGCTGATCAGCCCGAACACCACCACCGCGACGACCAACCGCAGCCAGCCGGAGCGGGGGCGGTCGTCGTCGGATTCCTCCCAGGTGAAGCCCTCGGGAAGCTCGTGGTCGGGGTGGCTCATGCGACCAGTCTTCCACGGACGCACCACACCACGCCCGGACGGAGCCCGGCGGGGTCAGGGGCCGGGGGCGAGGGCGCGACGCAGCGTGTCCAGGCCCAACCCGCCGAGCCCGAGGGCGCGGGTGTGGAAGGCCTTGGCCGAGAACCGGCCGGCCCGCGATTCGGCCAGGGCGCGCGATTCGTCCCGGATCTGTTCCCAGACCCGTTGCCCGACCGCATAGGACGGGGCCTGGCCCGGCCAGCCGAGGTACCGGTCGAGCTCGAAGCGCAGCACCGCCTCGTCCATGGTCACCTGGGAGCTCAGGAACTCCCAGGCCTGCTCGGCATCCCAGACGCCGGTCGCCGACCAGGTTCCGCCGGCGAACGGTTCGGGCATCGGCTTGCCCAGGTGCACCCCGATGTCGAGCACCACCCGGGCCGCCCGTAGCCGTTGCGCGTCCAACATGCCCATCCGGTCGCCGGGGTGATCGAGAAAACCGAGGTCGGCCATCAACCGCTCGGCGTACAACGCCCACCCCTCCCCGTGCCCGGAGGTCCAGCACAGGTTGCGGCGCCAGTCGTTCAGGTCGGTGGCCGCGGTGGACATCCCGACCTGCAGATGGTGGCCGGGAACCCCCTCGTGGTAGACGGTGGTGGTTTCGCGCCAGGTGGTGAACTCGGTACTGCCGGCCGGCACCGACCACCATATCCGTCCCGGCCGGGCGAAATCGTCGCTGGGGCCGGTGTAGTAGATGCCGCCGGTGCCCGAGTCGGAGATCCGCGCCTCCAGTCGGTGCAGGGGTTCGGGGATGTCGAAGTGGGTGCCGTCCAGGGCGGTGATCGCGGCATCGGAGAGTTGCTGCATCCACTCCCGCAGGGCGTCGGTGCCGTGCAATTTCAGGGCCGGGTCGGTGTCCAGGGCAGCGACGGCCGCGGCGATGTCGGGCGAGCCGGTGATCTCCCGGGCGACCTGCTGCTGTTCGGCGATGATGCCGCGCAACAGGTCGAGCCCCCACTCGTAGGTCTCGTCCAGGTCGACCGTCGCGCCGAGAAACCTCCGGCTGGCCAACTGGTATTCGTCCCGCCCGCAGGCATCGGTGGGACGGGCGTCGGCGACGAACTCGCCCAGCAGCCGGTCCCCGGCGGCACCGAAGGCCTCCCGGGCGATGCCGGTCTGTTCGACGAGCCGTGCCGACAGGGCCTCGGGCAGCCCGGGATGGGCGCCGGTGACCGACAGCAGCAGGCGGTTGAAGAAGCCGTCGGCCGAGGCCGCCAGGCGGGCCTGTTCGGCCACCTTGCGCACCTGCCGTTCGGCCGGGCGGCGGCCGATCGCGATGCCGGCGGCCAAGGCCTCGAAATGCCCCTCGATGGCGGCGGGCACCTCGGCCAGCCGGTTCGCCAGCGATTCGAGGTCGTCCACGGTTTCGGTGGGGACGAGTTCGAAGGTGTCGCGGATGTCGGGCAGGGCGGAGGCGATCACGTTCACATCACCCAGATGCCGGCCCCATTCGTGGCTTTCGATCGCCACCTCGAGCCGCTCGTGCATCGCGTCCATGGTGACCCGGTCGATCTCGTCCCGGGCCTGTACCGCGTCGAGGGCCCGCAGGGTGGCGACGTTCAGGTCGTTGCGCCGGGCCGCGCCGTCGGGGGAGTGGTCGTCCAGCAGCGGGGCGCCGGGCGGGTCGGGGTGGCCCAGGGCGATCCGGATGCCGGGGGAGAGGGCAGCCAGGTCACGCACGTACTGGTTCGCGATGTCGTCGACGGCTGAGGCGGGGCGGCTCATGGGTTCGATTCTGGCCCATCGGGTGTCGACACGGAACCGGGGCGCGGATGACCCCCGAGGGGTCATGTCGGAGCAACGATTACTACGTAGCGTCGGCACTGTGAATCTTCAGAGCTCATGACGACGACTGGCTCGTGTTCGAGGGGAAGAACCGTGAGACGCAAACCCGCACTGGTGGCGGTCGCCGCCCTACTGGGTGCGACCTGCCTGATGGGGCCCCCGGCCTATGCCGAGACCGCTCCGGACGATGGTGAGGACGCGATTGTCGTCGCCACCACCGACACGCCCGCCGAGGACGTGGCGGACCCCGCACCGGATCCGGTGCCCGAGCCCGACCCGGAGCCGGCCGCTCCGGAACCCGACCCGGAGCCCGCTGCTCCGGAAGCCGATACCGACCCGGTGCCCGAGCCCGGGAGCGTCCCGGAGCCCGAGACCGATGCCGGTGACACCACCGCGACCGACCCGGCACCCGAGGAAACGCAACCGGTTGAGCGGGCCGCGGCCGAATCCACCGAAGCCACGGACCCGACCCCGGAGGAAGAAGCCGTGGTCGAGGAGGCCACCGAAACCGAGGAGGAGGCACCGGAGACCAGGGCGACCGAGGAAAAGCCGGCGATCACCTCGGTGAGCACGCGCGCCTGCACCCTGGTCGTGGGGGTGCAGACCGGGGAAGAGCCGGTGTGGATCGTGCTGGAGGGCAGCTCCGAATATGCCGGACCCCAACCGGTTCGGGTCGAACCCAACGGGGCCGCGAACATGGCCTTCCCGATCACCGAGACGTTCGCCGCCGAAGCGAATGCAGCACTCATCACCATCAAACTGGTGGACGCGGATGGCGCGTTCCTGGCCGGGCATACGTGGGGGTACGACAGTGACCTCTGCCCGACCTCCGAGAAACCCGAGCCGTACGAGGGCTGGGGGATCGAGACCGAGTACAACGGCTGCTCGATGACCGTGGTCGTCACCGGGGGCGCCGGGGACGTCGAGCTGGTGATGCAGACGCGCGAAGGTGACGATGTACAGACCGTCCCGTTGCCCGCCTTCGCCGACGGGCTGTGGGTGTACAGCTTCTCCGACACGGCGACCACTTTCGGTGAACCGGCCGGTGGGTATGCCTACCTGAGAGCCGAAGGAGCCGAGCATGTGTAACGGTGACTCGATCAGCACCGCGGTCTGGACCATCAAGAACGACTTCATGACCGGTGCCCCGGGCGTGGCCTTCCTGCTCACCGGCGAGAACGGTGAGTACCTCGACATGATCGACGTCTGGGACTTCCCGGGCTCGAACGATGTGGCCGAGGCCTGCGCGGCGACCGGCGGCAAGTCCGAC
>JAAYAO010000123.1 GCA_012719335.1 Propionibacterium sp.
ACGCGTCCGGCCGGGACGGTGTCGGTGACCCCCGGGCCCTTCCTGTCGATGGGTGGCTCGATCAGGATCACCGTGCACGGCCGTGGCGCACACGGTTCGATGCCGCACCTGGCGATCGACCCGGTGGCGATCGCGGCCGGCATCATCACGAAAGTGCAGACCCTGGTATCGCGGGAGGTGGCGCCGGGGGAGTTCGCGGTACTCACCGTCGGCAAAGTGGCCGCCGGCAGCAAGGCGAACATCATCAGCGACCGGGCGGTGCTGGAGGTGAACTGGCGGGCCTACGACGAAGCGGTCGCGGCCATCCTCACCGACGGCCTGCGCCGCATCGTGCGAGCCGAGTGCGCGGCGGCCGGCTGTGACATCGAGCCGGAGTTCGAGGTGCTCGACGACTACCCGTTGACCAGCAACGACCCGGACGCGGCCGAGCGGGTGCGGGCCGCTTTCGCAGCCGCGTTCGGTGACCGACTGGGTGATTTCGGACGGCAAACCGCCTCGGAGGATTTCAGCCACCTGCCGCAGGCGTTCGGCTGTCCCTATGTGTACTGGGGGTTGGGCGGCACCGACCCCGACGTGTACACCCGAGCCGAGGCCAACGGCACCGTGGCCACCCTGCCGGCCAACCACTCACCGTTCTTCGCCCCGGTGATCGACCCCACCCTCGGTGCCGGTATCGAGGCGATCGTGGTGGCCGCCCGGGCCTGGTTGGGGCGCGCCGACACCTGAGCCGAGGGTCGTCGGCAGGGGTCGGCAGGGCGGCACGGTCGCGCACCGGCCCGGTTGCCGCGCACCTCGGCGGATCCGCCAGCAGCCGGGATCACTCGAAGGTGCCGAGCATCGACGTGCCGGTGAGAACGTGCCCCGGTGCGGGCGGGTGATTCGGGGCGCTCACCCGCGTGGGTGTGGTTCGCGGTGGCCATTGAGCGTTCAATGATCGAGCTATGTCCGATTCACTCAGGATCGCCTCGGTGCCAGCGGGGCACGTCTACGTCCGTCACCTCAGCGACCCCTGTCACGACGACGGGGTCATCCGGTTGCCCGACCCGCCGCCGGACAATCCGGCGATCGGGGCGCCCTGGTGGCCGGCGGTGATGCTGGACGCCGACTGGATCGAGCGACATGCCGATGACTTCGATCTCTACCACCTGCACTTCGGCTTCGACGCGGTCGACCCGGACGAGTTGCAGCGCATCGTCGGGGCATTGCGGAAGCACCGCACGCCACTGGTGTACACGGTGCACGACCTGCGCAACCCCCGCCACGCGGCCCGGCGCGACCACGACGAGGCGCTGGACGTGCTGGTGCCCGCCGCGGACCGGCTGATCACCCCCACCCGGGGTGCGGCCGACGAGATCGGCCGGCGGTGGGGCGTCTCGGCCGAGGTCATTCCGCACCCCCATGTGGTGGAGCCGGACGACTTGGCGCGCCCGCGCGAGCACCGGGAGCGTCCGGTGGTGGGCATTCACCTCAAGAGCCTTCGGGCCAATATGGATGCGGTACCGGTGCTGGAGGTACTCGCGGCCGAAACCGCGGGCCGGGATGTCGACCTGGTGATCGACATCCACACCGACGCGGTCACCCCCGGCTCGTCCAGCCACGATGCGACGGTCGCGACCCTGCTCGACGAACTGTCGGTGCGCCCCGGGGTCGAGGTGCGGGTGCACGACTACTTCAGCGACGAGCAACTGTGGAACTACCTGATCGGTCTCGACCTGTCGGTGTTGCCCTACCGTTTCGGCACCCACTCGGGGTGGTTGGAGGCCTGCCACGACCTCGGCACCCGGGTGCTCGCACCGCACGTCGGCTACTACCACGACCAGCACGAGGACGTCCTGGGCTACCGGTTCGCCGCCGACGGCACCCCCGACGCGTCCGACATCGGGGCCGCGCTGGATCAGCTCGGCGAACCGACCCCGTGGCGTGCCGGACGCGATGAACGGCTGGCCCAACGCCGCGAGATCGCCGCGGCACATCGACGGATCTACCTGGAGGCGCTGGCGGGGCACCGACCATGAAGGTGGTGCTGCTGGCCCACAGCCGGTTCCCGGTGCGCGCCCCGTTCGCCGGTGGCCTGGAGTCGTTCACCTGGCACCTCACCCGCGAACTGCGGGCCCACGGCATCGAGGTGGTGCTGATGGCCGGCCCGGGCAGCGACACCACCCTGGGAGCTGAGGAACTACCGGTACATGCTCCGCAGTTGAGCGATCTGGCGCGGGCCGATGTATCCATGCCGCCCGGTTTCCAGGTGCACGAAACGATGGCCTACCTGCACGCGATGCGGGTGCTGGCCGGCCGGGACGACATCGACCTGATCCACAACAACTCGCTGCACTACCTGCCGATTTCGCTGGCCGAGACCGTGGCCCAACCGGTGCTCACCACCCTGCACAGCCCACCGACCCCGTGGCTGGAACCCGCCCTGGCCCTCAACCCCCGGGCGGCCACCGTCGCGGTCAGCCGGTCGGTCGCCCGGATGTGGCACCACGTCACCGACGCGAAGGTGATTCCCAACGGCATCGACCTGCGGGCCTGGCCGATCGGGGACGGCGGCAGCGACCTGGTCTGGGTGGGACGCATCGTGCCGGAGAAGGCGCCCCATCTGGCGGCCGCGGTGGCCCACGCCACCGGACGGGCCCTCAGCTTCATCGGCCCGGTGCACGACCGGGACTATTTCGACCGGCACCTGGCACCCCACCTGGACGACCGGGTCCGGTACATCGGGCACCTGGCCCCCGGCGACCTGCAGGCGCGGCTGGCCGGTAGCGCGGCCTGCCTGGTCACCCCGGCCTGGGACGAGCCCTACGGGCTGGTGGCCGCCGAGTCGATGGCCTGTGGCACCCCGGTGCTGGCGGTCGGTCGCGGCGGGCTGCCCGAACTCGTCCGGCCACCCGGCGGCTGCGCGGTGGCCCCGGCCGAGGACGATGAGGGCACGGTGCACCGACTGGTCGAGGCACTGCCCCGGGTGCTCGCACTCGATCGGCGAGCGGTACGCCGCCACGCCGAAAAACACTGCTCGCTCGCGGTGATGACCGAACGGTACGTGGCCCATTACGAACAGTTGGTCGCCGGCCGATGATCGGGTACTACGTGCACCATCACGGCCTGGGGCACCGCACCCGGGCGGTGCGGATCGCCCGACGGTTGGGCACTGCGGTGGTCGGCTTCGGGTCGCTACCGCGTCCGGACAGGTGGCCGGGGCAGTGGTGTGAACTGCCCGCCGACACCACCGACGATCCGCTGGATGCCACCGCCGGTGGGGTGTTGCACTGAGCGCCGCTGGACCATCCCGGGCACCGGCGACGACTGGCCGCGATCGCCGCCCGACTGGCCGACGATGTGCGGGTACTGGTGGTGGACACCTCGGCGGAGGTGGCGCTGCTGGGCCGGCTGCTCGGGGTGCGGACAGTGCTGGCCGCGATGCGCGGCGACCGCGGCGATCGCACCCACCGGGCCGCCTACGACGCCGCCACGATATTGCTCGCCCCGTGGAGCGAGCGCACCGCCGATGACGACTGGCCGGCGGCTTGGCGGACCAAGACCGTGTTCACCGGCGCGATCTCCCGCTTCGACGACCACACCGCCACCGACCCGGACGACCGGGGCGGCCGCGCCGGCCGACGGGTGTTGGCGTTGTGGGGTGCCGGTGGCCGGGAGGTGGGCCACGACGACATCGCGGCCGCCGAGGCCGCCACCCCCGAATGGGAATGGGTGGTGCGCAGCCCGCACCGACCGTCCCCGGATCTGTGGCGCGAGCTGTCCGAGGCCGAGGTGGTGGTTACCCACGCCGGTCAGAACATGGTCGCCGAGGTGGCCGCGGCCCGCCGTCCCGCGGTGGTGGTGGCCCAACCCCGTCCCTTCGACGAGCAACTCGGCACGGTGCGGGCGCTTCGCCGGGTGTCGGCCTGTGTCGCTCTGGATCGCTGGCCCGACCCGGACGAGTGGCCCGGCCTGCTCGACCGGGCGCGGTCGATGGGCGGTCACCGCTGGGAGGTGTGGCACGACGGGGACGGGGCGCAGCGCGCCGCCGCGGCGATCGAAGCCCTGCACGCCGAGGCACTGCATTCCGAAACCCTGCACGCCGAGGCCCGACCATGACCCCGCGGACGCCGATGGTGATCACCTGTGTGCGGGGCCGGCACGAACATCTGCGCCGGCAACGCCGCTGGCTGGCCGCAACCTCGCCGCGACCGATCGCCCACGTGGTGGTCAACATGGGCGACCCCGCCTTGCCCGGGGTGCTCGCGGCGGACGATCCCGGCTGCCGCACGCTGGTGGTGGACGTGCCGGGCGACCCGATGCGGCTGTCGGCGGCCCGCAATGCCGGCGTCGCCGCCGCGATCGAGGCCGGTGCCGATGAGGTGGTGTTGCTGGATGTCGACTGTCTGCCGACCACCGGCCTGATCGCGGAGCACTGCGAGTCGCTGGTCGGGTTGGGGACGGCACCGTCGGTGGTCTGTGGGCGGGTGCGGTATCTGCCCGAGGGGCTGAGCGAAGCCGATCACCGTCCCGAGCACCTGTGGGCGGTCACCGACGACCATCGGTTGCGGGTGGTGCCGGCCGGCGCCGAGCTGGTGGCCGGCGACCCGCGCATGCTGTGGTCGCTCAACATCGCGCTGCGGGTGAGTGATTGGTCGACCATCGGCGGTTTCGACGAGGGCTATGTCGGCTACGGCGCCGAGGACACCGACTTCGGGCAACGCCTGCACGCCGCCGGGGGCACGATGTGGTGGAGCGGACGGGCGACCGCCTTTCACCAGTACCACCCGGTCAGCAACCCACCGGTCGAACATGCCGCGTCCATTGCCCGCAACGCCAACCTGTTCCGCCGGCGATGGGGATTCGAGCCGATGGAGGGGTGGCTGCGTGATCTGGCTGACCTCGGGATGCTGCGGCGGGCCGCCGACGGCGACTGGACGGTGACCGGATCGGCCCCGGCGTAACCCGGCGACGGCGCGTTCCGGACGGGCCTCTCGCAGACGGGCCGGGTCAGGGTGTCGGGTCGAGTTCGGCCCGGCCGGAACCGCGCAGCGCCCGGGCGGCCTGGCCGATGTACAGGGCCCCGGCCGTCCAGTACAACACCGCGCCGGCGACGGCGAGCACCCAACCGACGGTGCTGAACACGGGCAGGTCGAACTCGGCCGAATGCCCGATCAACAGCACCGGGAAAGCCAGCAGCAGCGCGAAGGTCGCGGCCTTGCCGAAGTAGTTGACCCGCACCGGGCGGTGATCACCGCGGCGGGTCGCCAGCAACAACACGAACAGCACCACGTCCCGCAACACCAGGATCACCAGGAACCACCACGGCACGATGTCGCGCACCGTCAGCGCGATCAGGGCGGTCACGATGTAGAGCCGGTCGGCGATCGGGTCGAGTTTGGCCCCCAGTTCGGTGCGTTGGTTCAGCGAACGGGCCAGGAAGCCGTCCAGCCAATCGGTGGCCCCGAACACCGCGAGCAGAATCACCGCGGCGATGTCGTGTTCGAGAACGATCAGCGCGCCGAACACCAACACCGACAACAACCGCAGAAACGACAGGACGTTGGGGATGGTCCAGGTGCGGTCGGTGTCCCACTGGGGTTCTGCTGGCGCCACGCTCACGTCCCTCCCGGCAGTGCTGGGCCCCGCCAGCTTAGTGGCCGGACGGCCGGGGGACGTGGAGCAACGCGCAGCCCGTCGCCGCGACTCTGCGGCACCGACGTATCCGGCTGGTTTCGACAGGCTCAACCGACGCCCGGCTGGTTGGGCCGGGCTCACCCGGCGTCGGAGGGGTCAGGCGACGGTTTCGGCCAGCAGGTTCAGCGATTGCTCCAGGGCCTCGGCCGGGATCACCGGCATCTTCATCGGCAGCCCCTCGATCGGGGTCATGTTCTGCCAGTCGTAGGTGAGGGTGACCTCGGTGGAGTCGGGGCCCCGGGCGTCCAGGGTGTACACCCAGGTGTGTCCCGACGGCTCCTTGCCCTGCAGGGCCGGTGCCCAGCCGACCACCTTGTTCGGCACATAGGCCGTCACGTGGTTCTCCATCTGGTAATCGCCCAGGGCATCGGCGTGCATGTTCATCCGGAACACATCACCCACGGCCTGGATCCGTTGGCTGCGGTCGTCGGACTGCACCATCGACGAACCATCGAACTCGCGGTGCCGCTGCGGCAACGTGAGCACGTCGAAAATGGCATCGGCCGAGGCGTTGATCACGCGGGACACGGACAGACTCTGTTCGCTCATGTCGACAATCCTGCCGGTTGGGGCGGCCGAAAACCAGGGTCACCCCACTATCGGGACGCAACGACCGTCGGCGAGCACGCCCACCCGGAACCTTCTGACACAGCTGCGTACCGGCCTAGGGTGAAACATGACCGCAGCTCCGTCACCTTTGACCGCACACCGCGAGGACGACCTGATCGAGGCCATCCGGGAGGCCGATACCGCCGGGGTGCCGGTGATCCTCCGGCGCGGGGACGAGGCCTCGCCGGCGGCCGGGAGGGTGATCCTCGACGCCACCCGCGGCATCACCGTGAACGACGACGGCTGCGACCCGACCGGTCTGGTCTACTGCGGCGCGGTGACCGTCACCGTGGCGGCGGGGGAGCCCTGGGACGGTGTGGTCGCCCGGGCCGTGGCGGAGGAATGGGTCGGCCTCGAAGCCCTCTCCGGGCTGCCCGGCACGGTCGGTGAGGTGGTCGCCGCCAACCCGCAGGTCTTCGGGCAGAGCCCGGGCGACACCGTCGCGGCCGTCCACACCTGGGACCGACAGCAGCAGGCCCGCGCGTATCTGGCGATGGTCTACTGCGAGTTCGGCCCGGACGGATCGAAGCTCTCCCGCGATCTACTGGCCGACGGCACACCGCGCTTCGTCCCGCTGAAGGTGAGCTTTCTGCTGAAACAGGGCGACCTGACCACCCCGATCAGGGATCAGAAGCTCGCCGAGCTGCTCGGGGTGTCCGAGGGGGCCAGGGTGCCGCTCCGGCAGGTGCGCGAACGGCTGCTCGAACAGCCGGCGAGCCCGACCCCATGAGCGCGCCCGACCCCATGAGTGCGCCCGCACCACAGGTGTGGACGATCGGGCACTGGACCTGCCCCGAGGACGTGTTCGTCCGCACCCTGCGGGCCGCGGAGATCGACCTGGTGGTGGACGTCCGCTCCGCACCCGGCTCACGACGCAGCCCCCATTTCGATGCCGACCGGATGCCGTCCTGGCTGGCAGCCGCCGGCATCGAATACCGCCATCTGCCCGAACTGGGTGGCCGCCGGCCCCGGCAACGCGAGGTGCCCGCCGAGGTCAACGCCGGATGGCAGAACACCAGCTTCAAGAACTACGCCGACCACACCCTCACCGACGAGTACGCCCGGGGCCTGGCCACCCTGGAGGCCCTGGCCGAGCAGCAGCACGTCGCGATCATGTGCGGGGAACCGATGCCGTGGCGCTGTCACCGCTCGCTGATCGCCACCACCCTCGTCGTCCGCGGCTGGACGGTGTGGCACCTGTCGACCACCGCCGCACCGCGCCGACACGAACCGGGGGCCTGGGGTGCCGCACCGCTGGTCGGCGAGGACGGCACGGTCACCTACCCGGCGGACGCGCCGTAGCTCACGACCGGGATCCGGTATCGCGGCTGACCGGGTGGGCCCGGTCGAGCGTGCGATAGATCGCCCGGCCCGGAGCGGAACTGAACCCATGGGCCACCGTGCTCGCCACCACGATCAGGGTGCCCACCGACAACACCCGCGCGTCGAGGTCGGTGCCGAGCCGCTCGGCGGCCAACACCAGGTAGAGCACCGCGGCCACCCCGACCGGCCCGAACCAGCCCAGATAGGCCCCATCCGGCATCCGCAGGTGCAACGGCCTCATCAGGGCGAACACCGCCGGTACCCGGCGCAACAGCAACACCGCCACCGCCAGCCCGATACCGGCCCAGCCCAGCCGCTGCCATTCCGCCCACGGCAACATCACCCCCAGCACGACGAAGAACGGCAGCACGGCGAACTGGTTGACCACCTCGTCGATCTGCACCTCGGTGCGGCGGTCCTTTCCGGAGCTGAACAGGTTGAACACCAGTCCGGCCACGAAGGCGCCCACCACCCCGTTGGTGTTCAGCAGCACCGCCAACCCCAGCACCAGCAGGGCCAGCAGAATCGTGTACAGCAGAATCGGCCCGTCCTCGGTGGCGCCGTGCTCCTCACCCAACCGGAGCGCCTTGGCGGCGACGAACCCGGTCACGGCACCGACCAGTAGCGCCCCCAGCAGTTGCCAGGCGATCTCCGCCCCGGCATCGGCCGCGGTGAGCGGCCCGACGAATGCGATCGCGATCAGCACCAACGGAAAGGCCAGACCGTCGTTGGCGCCGGATTCCAGCGACAGCAATTGCCGATCGTCCTCGGGCAGGGTGCGTTCCGCGGCCTCCCCGGTGACCACGCTGGACGACAACACCGGGTCGGTCGGGCAGACCGCGGTGCCCAGCAGCAGGGCCGCGCCGAAGGACAGGCCCAGAATGCCCATCGCCAGCCCGGTCGAGACCAGCGCCATCACCGGCATCACGATCACCAGCATGATGATCAGCCGTCGTCCCTGGGCTCGCAGGGCGGAGAAGGGGTAACGCAGGGCCACCCCCACCACCGAGATCGCGAGCAGGATTTCGGCCGGGTCGTACAGCATCGCGGGATCGTCCATGATGTTGGGCAGCGCGATCACCCCGGTGACCGCCGGCCCGAGCACCACCCCGGCGATCAGGGCGATCAACGGCTCGGACAACGGCCACTGGCGCATCCGGGCCGACACCGCGACGATCCCCACCCCGAGAACCCCGACGGTGACCAGCAACAGAGCGAAGGTGGACAACAGCAACACTCCTGATCCGTGGCGCACCCGGGCGCCGGGTGAACATGTCCCTGCATCCGAGCACCCACGGAGGCGCCGGACGGACCCACCGTAGCCGCCCACGCCGAGTCGTAGAGTGAGCCACAACACGGATTCGGATCCGGACGGGGGTGGGGGATGCGCATTGCCTTCCTGCGTCCCGGCATGACCCGCCGGCCCAGCAGCGACGCCCTGCAACCGCTGATCTTCTCGGTGATCGCAGCCCTCACCCCGGCCGACGTCGAGATCACCTTCCACGACGGCATGATCGGCGCTCTGCCGGAGGTCATCGACGCCGACGCGGTCGCGATCACCGTGCAAACCTTCACCGCCCGGCACGCCTACGAGATCGCCGACCGGCACCGGCAGCGTGGCATCCCGGTGATTCTGGGCGGCTACCACCCGAGCGCCTGCCCCGCCGAAGCCGCCGAGCATGCCGACGCGGTGGTGGTCGGGGAGGCCGAGGACACCTGGCCGGCGGTGTTGGCCGACCTGGCCGCGGGCCGGTTGCGTCCCCGCTACGACTCGACCAACCACAACGAGCCGGCCCCCGCCCCCGCGGTCGCACCGTTCGACCGCCGGCACTATCCGCCGCTGGGGGTGGTGCAGTTCAGCCGCGGCTGCCGCTACACCTGCGATTTCTGCTCGATCCATGCCTTCTACGGCCGCAACATCCGCACCCGGCCGGTCGAGGCGATCGTCGCCGAGGTGGCCGCCCGTCCCGAGAAACTGCTGTTCTTCGTCGACGACAACCTGTTCGCCGACCGGCAGAACGCCCGACGGCTGTTCGAAGCCCTGGTGCCGGTGCGCAAACGGTGGGTCTGCCAGATCTCGATGGACGTCGCCGAGGACGCCGACCTGTTGCGACTGATGCGGCGGGCCGGCTGCCTGATGGTGCTGATCGGGTTCGAATCCCTCGACCGCGACAACCTGAAACAGATGCGCAAGGGCGCCAACCTGCGCGCCGGTGACTACGACCGGGTGATCGCCACGGTCAAGCGCGCCGGGCTGATGATCTACGGCACCTTCGTGATCGGCTACGACCACGACACCGCCGACACCGCCGGCCGGATCCGCGACTTCGCCACCGGCCACGGGTTCTCGATCGCGAACTTCAACCCGCTGATGGCGATGCCCGGCACCGGCCTGTTCGACCGGTTGCGGGACGAGGGCCGGCTGCTGCACGACCGATGGTGGTTGGCCGAGCAGTACCGCTACGGTGACGCCATGTACGTGCCGGCCGCGATGAGTCCCGAGCAACTCACCGCGAGCTGCCGCGAAGCCCGCTTCGGTTTCTACTCCGCCCGCTCCATCGCCCGCCGGGCCCTGGCCAACGCCGGCTCGCCGATGCGGCTCGGGGTGCACCTGGCCGCCAACCACATCTCCGGGCGCGAGATCCGGGCCAAACAGGGCGCGCTGCTGGGGGAGCACCGATGAGGCTCACCCTGATCAAACCCAACCTGGGCCGCACCGGGACGAAACGCTACGTCGATTCGGGACGGATGGAGCCGCTGCAACTGGGGGTGCTCGCCGGGCTCACCCCACCGGAGTACGACGTCACCCTGGTCGACGACCGCAGCGAGATCATCGACCCCGACCGGCCCACCGACCTGGTCGCGTTGACGGTGGAAACCTTCACCGCCCGCCGGGCCTACGAGATCGCCGAGCAGTACCGCCGCCGGGGCGTGCCGGTGGTGATGGGCGGTATGCACCCCACCCTGATCCCCGACGAGGTGGCCGGCTACTGCGATGCGGTGATCACCGGTGACGCCGAAGCGGTCTGGCCCACCGTCGTGCAGGACGCCGCCGCCGGCCGACTGCAGGCCCGCTACGACGGGCACATCGCCCGGCCACCGCAAGCCGGCACCCGCCCCCGCCGCGACCTGTTCCGGGGCAAGGGCTACCTGCCGATCACCCTGTTGCAGTACTCCCGTGGCTGCCGGTACCGGTGCAGTTACTGCGCCACCAGCGTGTTCTTCGACCGGTCGCACCAGCACCGGCCGGTGGCCGAGGTGGTCGACGAGATCCGCGCCCAGAAACGCCGCTACCTGTTCTTCGTCGACGACAACATCACCGCCGACCACGACGCGGCCAAGGAACTGTTCGCCGCGCTGATTCCGCTCAAGGTGCGGTGGGTCAGCCAGGCCAGCCTCGACATGCTGCGCGACCCGGAACTGATGGACCTGATGGTGCGCAGCGGCTGCCAGGGCAACGTGATCGGCTTCGAATCGATCAGCACCGACTCGCTGATCGGTATGCGCAAGGCGGTCAACCGGGCCGCGGCCGCCGACCGGTACGCCGGCACGATCGAACAGTTGCGCCGGCTCGGCCTGCAAACCTGGGCGGCGTTCACCATCGGTCACGACGCCGACACGATCGAATCGATCAGGGCCACCTGTGAGTTCGCGATCGCGAACAAGTTCACCTTCGCCGCCTACAACATCCTGATGCCCTACCCGGGCACCGCGCTGTACGACGACCTGGCCGCTCAGGGCAGGTTGCTGTACGACGGCCAATGGTGGTTGCACCCCGAGTACCGCTTCAACCATGCGGCCTTCGTCCCGGCCCGGATGAGCCCGGCCGAACTGACCCGGGTCGGTTTCGCCTGCCGCGCGAAAACCAACAGCGTCGGGTCGATCCTGCGCCGGCTGGCCGAACCGCGCACCAACCTGCGCAACCCGATGCGGTTCGCGAACTTCGTCGCCTACAACCCCCTGTTCCGTCGTGAGGTGTTCAAGAAGCAGTCGATGGCGCTGGGGTACTGCGAACACACCACACCGGCCCGCACCCCGGGGCGCGGCGATGGCTGAGCTGACCGGTGAGGTGCTCGGCCCGTCCGAGCTGACCGGCCCCGAGCGTGACCGGATGTTCGCGATCATGGAGCAGGTCTACGACAACACCGACCGCGCCGTGTTCGAGGACGACCTGGCGGGCAAGGACGAGGTGATCGTGCTGCGCGAACCCGGCGGTGAGGTCGGCGGTTTCAGCACCCAACTGTTCGTCGACCTCGACCTCGACGGACGCACCGTGCGCGGGGTGTTCTCCGGCGACACCGTGATCGCCCCCGAACACTGGGGCGGCATGTCGCTGTTCCAAACCTTCGCCCGCCGCTACATCGTGCCCCGCGACGACCCCTGGTACTGGTTCCTGATCTGCAAGGGGCAACGCACCTACCGGATCCTGCCGACCTTCTTCACCGACTACTGGCCCGACCGGCACCGACCCACCCCACCGGAAGCCGCCCGGATCATGGCCGGCTATGCCACCACCCTGTTCCCCGACGACTATGACCCGGCCACCGGGGTGCTCGCCTACCGACACCCCAAGGACCGGTTGCGACCCGGCATCGCCGGGGTGGACGAGGTCACCGTCCGCAACCGCGACGCCGCCTTCTTCGCCGAGCGCAATCCCGGCCACGCACTCGGCCACGACCTGGTCTGCCTGACCGAACTCGACCCGGGCAACCTGCGTCCCCGGCACCGCGAGCGGCTGCTCGGGCCATGAGTATCAGCACCGGCCTGGTCACCGGGGCACTGCTGGCCGGTTACGCCCGATCCCATCGACGGCTCACCGGCATCGACGACCTGCGGGCGGTGCAGATGCGAATGCTGCGCCGCACCGTCGAGGCCAACACCACCACCTGGTTCGGACGCCACCACGACTTCGCCCGGCTGCGCTCGGGCGCCGACTACCGGGCCGCGGTACCGGTCAGCGGCTGGGACGACCTGGCGCCGACGATCGACCGGGTCGCCGCCGGTGAACCCGGGGTGCTCACCACCGAACCGGTACGCCTGCTCGAACCGTCGTCCGGTTCGACCGCGGCCACCAAACTGATCCCGTACACCGCGGGCCTGTTGTGGCAGTTCCGCGCCGGCCTGCAACCGTGGCTGTTCGACCTGTACACCCGGCACCGGGGGCTGGGCCGGGGCCGCAGCTACTGGTCGGCCACCCCCGCGGCCACCCACCCGCGCGGCGACACCGTGGTGCCGATCGGCTTCGAGCAGGACACCGACTACCTCGGCCCGCTCGCCGCCAGGTTGATGGGCACGGTGTTCGCCGTCGGCCCCGAGGTCGCCCGGGCGGCGACGATGGACGAGTTCCGTCGGCGCACCGCCACCGGGTTGCTCGCCGCGGCGGACCTGCGCCTGATCAGCGTCTGGAACCCCACCTTCCTGACGGTGCTGCTCGACTGGCTGGTCGACCACCACACCGAGGTGCTGGACGGGCTGCCCCCGGCCCGACGCCGCCGGGTCGCCGCTGCCGTGACCGCCCGGGACTGGCCGACGATCTGGCCCGACCTGCAGGTGATCTCCTGCTGGGCCGACGCCCAAGCGGCCGGCCCGGCCGCCGACCTGGCCCGGTTTTTTCCGCGGGCAACGGTTCAGCCCAAGGGGTTGTTGGCCACCGAGGCGATGATCAGCCTGCCGCTGACCGCCGCGGGTGGGGCGGTACTGGCCGCCCGCTCACATGTGGTGGAGTTCCTGGCCGGGGACGGGCACTGTCGCTGGGCCGACGAGGTCGAGGTCGGTGAACGCTACGAGGTGGTGGTCACCACCGCCGGCGGGTTGTACCGATACCGACTCGGTGACCTGGTCGAGGTGACCGGACGCCACGGCACCCTGCCGGTGCTGCGGTTCGTCGGGCGCGCCGACAAGGTCAGCGATCTGGTGGGGGAGAAACTCAACGAGGCCTTCGTCGCCGATTGCCTGGCCGAACTAGGCATCACCGGCTTCGCGATGCTGGCCCCCGACACCGACCCGACACCGCACTACGTCCTGTACGCCGAACGGGCCGACCAACAGGTCGCGGCCCGGCTGGACGCCGCGCTGCGGGCGTCCTTCCACTACGACTACGCCCGACGCCTCGGCCAACTCGGCCCCGTCCGTCCGGTCGTGGTGGGCCCCGACGCCCGGCAGCGGTACCTCGACGCCCGCGTGGCCGCCGGGATGCGGCTGGGGGATGTCAAGGTGCCGGCGCTGGACACTGACGGACGTCCGGTGTAGTTGGTCGACTACAATGTAGTCGGTGTAGTCGTACCGCTGAGGGAAAGGAACGTGACATGCCCACGTCCATTCGCCTGCCGAAGGAGATCGAGCAGCGCATCGATGAGCTGGCCAGGCGCACCCAGCGCTCCCGCTCCTTCTATTTGCGTGAAGCCGTGGAACGGGCATTGCCCGACCTCGAATGGGAGTACGGCATCGTCCAACGCGCTCAGGATGTGCGCAGCGGACGCGCCCGCACGATCGGCCTGGATCGGGCGGTGAACGAGCTTGGCCTGGACGATTGAGCTCCACGAGGACGCCTTCGACCAACTGGCGAGGCTCGCCAGGAAGGATCGGGTCACCGCGCGGCGCATCACCCGGGTCCTGGCCGAGTTGGCAGAACTCGACGATCCGCGCGTGCGGGCCAAGGCCCTCTCCGGCCCCCTCGCGGGGCTGTGGCGTTACCGCGTCGGAGACTGGCGGGTGATCGCCGACATACAGGAACACCGACTCGTCATCCTCGCCCTCGACATCGAGCACCGATCGACGGTTTACCGCCGAAGATGAGCAGTGGCCGGGTGAGTGGGTTGCGGGCCCGGTGACCCCGCAGGCGCCCGTGATGCGTGGACGGGTGCTGACGTATCGTGGGCCGGGACACGGGAGGTCGAACAATGAAGATCGCGCTCCTCGCACCGGCCGGGGCCATGCACCGATACGGCGGTAGTTTCGGGTTGTCCCTGCACTACGCCCCGCTGACCCTCACCACCCTGGCCGCACTCGTCCCACCGGAGCTGAACGCCGAGGTCGAGGTACACGACGAAACGGCCGGCAGGATTCCGCTCGACCTGGACGCCGATCTGATCTGCATGACCGCGATCACCGGCACCTCCTCACGCACCTATGCCTACGCCGACTTCTTCCGGGCGATGGGCAAGACCGTGATCCTGGGCGGGGTGCACCCCACGATGCTGCCCGACGAAGCCGGCGAGCACGCCGACGCGGTGATCACCGGGTTCGCCGAACAAACCTTCCCCGAAGCGGTGCGCGACTACGCCCGCGGTGAGTTGCGGCCCCGTTACCGCCAACCGCTCGATTACACGATCGCCGGACGGCCCACCCCGATGCGCGGCCTGCTGCGCAAACACCGCTACATCACCACCAACTCGGTCGAGGTCGTCCGCGGCTGCGCCCTGGGCTGCACCTTCTGCGCCTACCCGACCGCTTTCGGGTCGAAGGTGCACAAGCGGCCGATCCCCGAGGTGATCGCCGAGATCGAAGCCCTCCCCGGCAAGCATGTGCTGTTTCCGGACGTGAACCTGCTCACCGGCCGCGAATACACCGAGGCCTTCTTCCGAGCGATGATTCCGCTGAAGAAGAAGTGGTTCGGGCTGGTCACGTCCGCGATCGGTGCGGACGATGCACTGATCGACCTGTTCCGTCGCAGCGGGTGTGTCGGGTTGTTGATCGGCTTCGAATCGATCAACGCCGAGAGCCAGAAGTTCTTCA
>JAAYAO010000124.1 GCA_012719335.1 Propionibacterium sp.
GACCGCCGGGTGAAGCAGGCGCTGCGCGCCGCCGCCGAAACCCGCGCGCCGCGGCATCTGCCGGTGGTGCCGCCCGGGATGGGGCCGCGGGTGCGGCTGTTGACCCGGGGCGCCGAACAGCCCGATGCCGAGGAGATCGCCCGCAACCCGCGGGCCGCCTCCGCCCGGCTGCGGGCCGCCGAGAAGGTGGCCGAGGCATGAGCGCGCTGCCGGTTCATTCCCCGTCCACGCGGTTCGCCACCCCGCGCCGGCATCTGCGGGCGGTCGCCGAACGCACCGCCCGGGTGTCGCGGCTGCCGTTCCTGTTGGTGATGGCCTCGGTGCTCGGGGTCGGCCTGTTGGGGTTGGCCCTGCTGAACACCCAGTTGCAGAACCAGGCCTTCGAGATGCGGCAACTGCATCGCGAGCAGGCCCGGTTGGCCAACCAGGAGGCCTACCTGACCGCCCGGGTGGAGGAAGTGAGCTCGCCGGCCGGGCTGGCATCCCGGGCGTCGCAGTTGGGGATGCGGCCGAACACCCACTCCACCTTCCTGGTGGTGCCCGATGGGGTGCTGGTCGGCGAACCGACCCCGGTTGCCGGCAACGAACTGCCCTCCTCGGTGGTGAAGCCGCCGGCCCCGCCGCCGAGCCCCGCCGACCAGCAGGCCGCCGCGGAGCAGAAGGCCGAGGACGCCCGGACCCCGGCCGGCGCGGATGCCGAGTCGGAGGAGGCCGCCGCCGAACGGGCTGCGGCGGAGAAGAAGGCGGCCGAGGAGAAGGCCGCTGCGGAGCGGGCGGCCGCGGAACAGCAGGCCGCTGAGGAGGAAGCCGCCGCCGAGCAGGCCGCGGCCGAGGAAGCCGCGCAGCAGGAACCGACGCCGGAGGAGAAGGCGGAGGCACAGCGGCAACGCAACGAGGCCGAGGCCGAACGGGCCCGCAAGGCAGCGACGGGGGAGGGCTGATGAGCGACAAGGACGAACGCCGCGCCGGTCGACCCCCGGCCCGGAAACCGCGCGGCTCCGCCGGTGGCGCGAAGCCCAAGCCGAAACCCACGACCAAGCCCAAGGCCGAGCCGAAGGCCGGCAAGCCGAAGCCCCCGGCCGGCAAACCCGCGGCGGCCAAGGCGAAACCGAAGCCCAAGCCGAAGCCGACCCGCACGTCCAAGCCGGCGGCCGGGACGACCCGGGCCAAGCTGAAGGCGACCACGAAGCCGAGGAGCACCGGCACCCCCCGTGCTGCGAGCACGTCCCGCGGGGGTAGCCGGCCGTCCGGAACCCGCCGGCCGGCGACCCCGCGGCGGGATGGCCGGCCGGTCGCCCGACCGCGCAGCTACCGCGCCCCGACCCGGGTGCCGCTGGCCTCCTCCGGCATGCGGATGAAGGCGATGATGGTGACGATCGCCGTGCTGGTGTCACTGTTCGCCGGCCGCCTGGTGCAGGTGCAGGTCTTCGATACCGAGGCCTACGCCGCCTCGGCCTCCCGCCAGACCACCACGTCCATTCCATTGCTGCCCACCCGCGGCACGATCACCGACCGCAACGGCAACCTGCTGGCCGCCAGCGAACCGGCCGTCGCGGTGACCGCCGACCCGACCCTCACCAGGGAACGGGCCCGCGAGATCGCCGACATCCTGATCACCCACCTGGGTGGGGAACGCGCCGACTACCTGCCGGCGCTCACCAAACCCGACACCCGCTTCGTCTACGTCGCGAAGAAGGTGCCCGCCCACACCTACGACCAGATCTCCGCCGACCTGGTCGAGGCCGACATCTACGGCATCTTCCGCGAATCCGACCCCATCCGCACCTACCCGGCGGGCACCGTCGCCGCCAACGTGATCGGCTTCACCGGTGGCGACGAGGGCCGCGGTCTGGCCGGCTTCGAGTTCGCCTACGACGAGCAACTGACCGGGCAGGCCGGCTCCGAGGTGTACGAATCGGCCCCCAACGGATCCCGCATCCCGCTCGGCGCCAACGTGATCACCCCCGCGGTCGACGGCACCAGCTACCAACTCACCATCGACGCCGAACTGCAGTGGACCGCCGAACAGCGCCTCGCCGAGGCGGTGCGCGGGGCGAAGGCCGAATCCGGTTCGGTGGTGATGCTGGACGTGACCACCGGCGAGGTGCTCGCCCTGGCCAACTACCCGAGCTTCGACGCCACCGACCCGGGCAAGGCCGACACCGCGAACCTCGGCAACCGGGCGCTGACCGACCCGCTGGAACCGGGCTCGGTGCAGAAGGTGCTCACCTTCGCGGCCCTGGCCGATGCCGGCATGGCCACCCCGGACACCCGGGTGCAGGTGCCCGCCTCGGTCCGATCGGCCGACCACCGGATCACCGACTCCTTCGCCCACGGCGACATCCAGCTCACCGCCCGCGGGGTGATCGCCAAGTCGTCCAATATCGGCACCGTGCTGATGGCCCGGGAGATGCCCAGCGAACAACTCAGCCAGTACCTCTACGACTTCGGGCTGGGTGCCCCGACCGGTATCGAACTGCCCGGTGAGGCCGGCGGATCGGTACCCAAGGGCGACATGGCCTCCTACACCCACGACCAGATCGCCTTCGGCCAGGGCCTGTCACTGACCCCGCTGCAGAACGCCGCGGCGCTGGCCTCGGTGATCAACGGTGGGGTGTACCACAAGCCGACGATCGTGGCCTCGGGCACCGACGCGGAGGGCAACGCGGTGGAGATTCCCCGCACCGAACCCCGCCGGGTGATCTCCGAGGAGGCCTCCGAGATGGTGCGTGATGTGACGCAATCGGTGCTGGCCGAGGGTGGTACCGGGGTGCACCTGGAGTTGGAGAGCTACACCTCCGGCGGCAAGACCGCCACCGCGCAGCGGGTCGACCCCAGTTGTGGCTGCTACCGCGGCTACACCGCGTCCTGGATGCAGTACGCCCCGGCCGACGACCCCAAGGTGCTGGTGTTGGTCACCATCGACCGTCCGATTCAGGGCCGTTACGGCGGCACCCTGGCCGGCCCGGTCGCCAAGGACCTGCTCAACTACGCGCTGCCGCGGTTCTCGATCCCGCCCCAGGACGACCCGGCCCCGCCGGACGAGCCCCTCGACTGGTGACGTGCAGTACCGTCGCACTGTGTCCCACCCATCGCCTGCCGGCCCGCTTCGACCGCAGCACCGCCCCCGGGTCCCGTTGACCGACCTGGGGCTCGGTGCCGACGATCCGGTGACGGTGCACGGCATCAACCTCGATTCGCGTTTCGTCGGCCCCGGTGACCTGTACGTCGCGCTGCCCGGCACCCGCACCCACGGGGCCCGGTTCGCGGCCCAGGCCGTGGCCGCCGGGGCGGTGGCGGTGCTCACCGACGCGGACGGGGCGGCGCACCTCACCGATGTGGGGGTGCCGGTGCTGGTCGCCGACGACCCCCGGGCCACCATGGCGCGGGTCGCGGCCGAATTGTTCGGCCGGCCCACCGAGCGGCTGAACCTGTTCGGGGTGACCGGCACCAACGGCAAGACCACCACCGTCGCGATTCTGGACGCCGCCCTGCGGGCCGCCGGCCGGCACGGCGCCACCATCGGCACGATGGGTTTCACCGTCGACGGCCGCCAGCTGGGCGGTCGGCGCACCACCGTCACCACGCCGGAATCGATCGACCTGCAGGCCCTGTTCGCGGTGATGGCCGAGGACGGCGCCCAGGACGTCGCGATGGAGGTGTCCTCGCACGCCCTGGCCCTGCACCGGGTCGACCGGGTGCGCTTCGAGGTGGCCGGGTTCACCAACCTGGGCCGCGACCACCTCGACTTCCACCACACGATGGCCGAGTACGCCGCCGCGAAGGCCCGGCTGTTCACCCCCGACTTCACCGGCCGGGCGGTGATCACCATCGACGACGACGGGGGCACCGACCTGGCCGAGCGGGCCCGGGCCGCCGGCCTCACCGTCCACACCGCCTCCCTGCGCGACTCCCGGGCCGATTACCGGGCCGACGCCCGGGTGCTCACCGACGGCCGCTGGGAGCTGGTGGTGCACACCCCGACCGGCAGCCACACCTGCGAGTTGGCCCTGCCCGGCCGACACAACGTCGCCAACGCCCTGCTGGCCGCGGCGATGCTGGACGTCGCCGGCCGCGACCTGACCGCCTGCCTGCCCGGCCTGGCCCGGGTGCGGGTGCCCGGCCGGATGCAACGGGTCGACCTGCCCGAACCCGCCCCGGCGGTCTACGTCGATTTCGCGCACACCCCGCAGGCCGTCGGCGCCACCCTGGCGGCCTTCGCCGAACGACCGGGCCGGTTGATCACGGTGCTGGGCTGTGGGGGCGACCGCGACCGGGAGAAACGCGAACCGATGGGCCGGGTCGCCGCCGAACTGTCCGAGGTGGTCGTTGTCACCGATGACAACCCGCGCAGCGAACCACCCGAGTCGATCCGGGCTCGGGTGCTCGCCGGTGCGGCCGGGGGGTCGGCCCGGGTGATCGACGGCGGTGAACGAGCCGGCGCGATCCGCCGGGCCCTGGCGTTGGCCGAACCCGGCGACATCGTCGCGGTGCTCGGCAAGGGACACGAACAGGGACAGGAAATCGATGGTGAGATAGTGCCCTTCGACGACGTCGCCGAGGTGGCGACCGCCTGGCAGGAGCTCCGATGAGGCCGATCAGTGTCGAGAAGGTGGCCGCGGCGACCGGTGCCGAACTGCACCTGGCCGCCGGCGCGCACGGCACCGACCCGGTCGGGCCCGATGTCTGCCGCGACTCGCGCGAGGTGACCCGCGGCGCCCTCTTCGTCGCCTTCCCCGGCGAGAAGGCGGACGGGCACGACTACGTACCGGTCGCCCACCGCGCCGGGGCCGCGGCGGTGCTCGGCCTGCGGGTGGTCGACCCGACGATCACCACCCTGGTGGTGGACGACCCGACCGCCGCCCTCGGCCGGCTGGCCCGGTTGATCGTCGACAACGCCCCCCGGCTCACCGTGGTCGGCATCACCGGATCGTCCGGCAAAACCTCGACCAAGGACCTGATGGCGCACGTCCTGGAATCGGTCGGGCCGACGGTCTCCCCGGTCGGATCGCAGAACAACGAACTCGGGGTGCCGCTCACCGCCACCCGGGTCGACGACGACACCCGCTTCCTGATCAGCGAAATGGGGGCCCGGGGTGCCGGCCACATCAGCTACCTGTGCGAACTCACCCCACCCCGGATCGGGGTGGTGCTGAACGTCGGCAGCGCCCACCTGGGCGAGTTCGGCTCGGTGGACGGCATCGCCGGGGCCAAGGGGGAACTGATCGCCGCCCTGCCGCCGGACGGCTGGGCGGTGCTCAACCACGACGACCCCCGGGTGGCCGCGATGGCCGACCGGCGAGCCGACGGGGTTCGGCTGGCCTGGACGGCCGTGGGCGCCCGCCCCGGTGCGGTCGGCGACGACACCCCCGACCAGGCCGACCTGCGGGTCTGGGCCACCGACCTCGACACCGAGGCCGACGGCAGCCACCGCTTCGAGTTGCACGTCGACGACGGCGACGGCACGCAGAGCCACCCGGTACACCTGCACCTGATCGGCCGCCATCAGGTGGCCAACGCGATGAGCGCGGCCGCGGTCGGCATCCTCGCCGGGCTGCCCCCGTCCGTGGTCGCCGCGGTGCTGGGCACCGCCCGGCCCCGATCCCGGTGGCGGATGGAGGTGCACACCAGCGGCGACGACGTGCTGATCCTCAACGACGCCTACAATGCCAACCCCGATTCGATGGCGGCCGCCCTCGACAGCACCCACGAACTGGCCCGGCATCGTCCCGGAACCCGTGTGTGGGCTGTACTCGGGGACATGTTGGAACTCGGCGACGACACCGAGCGGGCACACGAGGAGGTCGGCCGGCAGGTTGCCCGGCTCGGTTTCCATCAACTGGTCGCGGTGGGGCAGAATGCCGATGCAATGTGTCGTGGTGCCCTGATGGCCGGCAAGGCCGAGGGGCTGGAAGCGATCGCCGACCCCGCCGACGTGGCCGGCTGGCTGACGCCCAGGATTCGTCCCGGTGACACGGTCGTGGTGAAGGCATCACGCGGCCTGGCACTGGAGCGGGTGGCCGAGGCGTTGGCGACCGAACCGGACACGCCGAGACCGAATGGGGGAGCCAGGTGAAGACCATCCTGCTGGCCGGAGTGCTGGCGATGATCGGGACCCTGTTGGGCACCCGGTTGGCGATCTCGCTGCTGGTGCGCCGGGGGTACGGACAGTTCATCCGCGACGACGGCCCCACCTCCCACCA
>JAAYAO010000125.1 GCA_012719335.1 Propionibacterium sp.
ATTCAGACCTCTTCTACACTCTCAAATGCGATGAGCCGCTTTACTGGCGGGCAGCGAGCCGAGTCGGGGGTGGGCGATGGACGGTTGGACCATACTGCTGGCGGTGATCGCCGCGGTCGCGCTCGCGCTGACCGTGGGCGGCTGGCTCTGGGATCGCCGGGCCGGTGTCAGGAGACGGCGAGCGATGGTCGAGCCGCCGGACCGGGAGATACCCAACTTCCGGCCCGACGAGGTCGTCCCGGAATACCTCAGTGAACTCGAGGCCCGGCAGTCGCCGGAGGATCCCACCGCCCTCGCCCTGTCCCCGACCCAACGCGACGAGGTGGCGTCCCGGCTGGACGGCTCCCCGTCGGTGCCGACGGGTTGGCTCTCGGCGGTTTTCGTCACCGACCCCGACCAGCAGTGGGCGGTCGCCCCGCATCCGGTGGTGTTGGTGTGTGCCGACCCGGTGCGCGACCTGCGGGAGCTCTACCCGGTGCTGGAGGTCGTGGCGCCCCGTGGGGTGCCCCTGGTGTTGGTCGCGCCCGAGTTGGGTGCCGAGGTGATCGACGCCCTCGAGGTGAATCACCTGCGCGGCAACCTGCGGGTGATCGCGGTGCTCGCAGAGGGTGCCCACGTGGATCAGTTCGCGGAGTTCGTCGGTGCCACCCCGGCCGGACGGGCCGATCTGATGTCGGGCTATCTGGGCGCCGACATGCTGGGTGGCTGCCGCTGGTGGGTCAGCGGCGCCGAACGAAGCTGGGTGATCGACGGTGGGGCCGAGCCGGGCCCCGATGGGGCGGACGCTCAGGCGTAACCCAGTTCGTCCAGTCGTTCGTCGGAAATCCCGAAATGGTGCGCGATCTCGTGCACCACGGTGATGTGCACCTCGTCGACGACATCGGCCTCGGTGTGGCAGATGGCCAGGGTCGGATTCATGAAGATGTAGATGCGATCGGGCAGCGCCCCGGCATAGCCGGTGTCGCGCTCGGTCAACGGCACCCCGTCGTAGAGGCCCAACAAATCGGGCTCGTCGTCGGGGGGATCCTCTTCAACCAGCACCACGCAATTGTCGATCTGTTCGGTGAGTTCCGCCGGGATCTCCGCGAGGGCTTCATCCACCAGGCGACCGAACGTATCCAGGTCCATGGCCAAAGACATGGGCGCCACGATAACCCACCCGGATCGAAATCACATCCCTGTAGTTTTTGTGACGTTATCGGCGTGTCGGGTTGCATGTGAGGTTGAGGGTTCTTGCTGAGAATGGAGTGAGAGTTCTAGAGTCCTGTGCATTACGTGCAAGTAGTGACTGTTGTGACTGGCGTGGTTGATGCGGTGGGGAAGCCGCGAGCAGCCGGGGAAGCGCCGTGGGGTCATCGCAGTGTGGACGTCACGGCGGCCCGGGAAGGTCGCCGGGAGGGAACATGTCATGAGCTTTGCTGCGCGCATGCTCAGGCGGTCGGCGACTGCTGTCGCGACCGCGGGATTGGTCTTCTCGGTCAGCACGGTGGTGGCGCCGTTGTCCGAGTCGGCCCGAACCACCGAAGTGGTGGCCACCGCGGGGGTGAACATCCGCTCCGGGCCGGGCACCCAGTACTCGATCGTCGGCGGTCTGGCCCGCGGACGGTCCATCCAGGCCGTGGGTCAGGACCAGAACGGTTGGACGCCGGTCAGCCTCAATGGCCGCCAGCGTTGGATCGCCAGTCGCTATCTGACCGCCAAGGATCAGTACTCGGCCTCGGCCAGTTCATCGGCGACGAGTTCGGGGTCCACCGCATCGACCACCACCGCACTCAACGCCCGAACCGGCGCCGGGCTCGGTTATCGGGTCGCCCACGTACTGCCCCGGGGCACCAAGGTCACCCTGACCGGTCGCTCCTCGGGGGAATGGCGGCAGATCTCGCATCGCGGGCAGAACCTGTGGGTCAGCTCGCGGTACCTGTCCGGGGCCTCGTCCGGCGGCTCGTCCTCGAGTGGTTCGGCCTCCTCGGCGGGTTCGGCGACCACGACCGCGGTGTTGAATGCGCGGACCGGTGCCGGGATGGGGTATCGGGTGTCGGCGGTGTTGTCGCGTGGTGCGAAGGTGTCGTTGACCGGGCGCAGTTCGGGGGAGTGGCGTGAGATCACGCACCAGGGGCGCAAGCTGTGGGTCAGTTCGCGGTACCTGTCCGGGGCCTCGTCCTCGAGTGGTTCGGCTTCCTCGGCGTCGTCGTCGGCGGGTTCGGCGACCACGACCGCGGTGTTGAATGCGCGGACCGGTGCCGGGATGGGGTATCGGGTGTCGGCGGTGTTGTCGCGTGGTGC
>JAAYAO010000126.1 GCA_012719335.1 Propionibacterium sp.
ACCGCCATCACCGCGCCGGTGCCGTAATCGGCCAGCACGTAATCGGCCGCCCAGATCGGCAGCTTCTCCCCGTTCACCGGGTTCACCGCGTACCGACCCAGGAACACCCCGGTCTTGGGACGTTCGGTCGACTGGCGTTCGATCTCGGTGGCCTGCTTGGTCTTCTCCACATAGGCGTCGAACTCGGCCCGTTGCTCATCGGCGCACAGTTCGTCGGCCAGCGCGGTCTCGGGGGCCACCACGAAGAAGGTTGCCCCGAACAGGGTGTCGGGCCGGGTGGTGAAGACCCGCACCGGCTCCTCGCGGCCCTCGATCCGGAAATCGACATAGGCGCCCTCGGAGCGTCCGATCCAGTTGCGCTGCATGGCCAGCACCCGGTCGGGCCAGTGCCCCTCCAGCTCGGCCATGTCGTCCAGCAACCGCTGGGCGTACTCGGTGATCCGGAAGTACCACTGGGTGAGCTGCCGTTTGGTGACCGGCGAACCACACCGCTCGCAGGCCCCCTGTACGACCTGTTCGTTGGCCAGCACGGTCTGGTCGGTCGGGCACCAGTTCACGTAGCTGGCCTTGCGATAGGCCAGGCCCCGTTCGGCGAAGCGCAGGAACAGCCACTGGGTCCAGCGGTAGTACTCCGGGTCGGAGGTGTGCAACCGGGTGGACCAGTCCAGGCTCAGCCCGTACCGCTTGAAGGACGTGGCCTGGGTGTCGATGTTGGCGTAGGTCCAGTCGGCGGGGTGGGCGTCCCGCTTGATCGCGGCGTTCTCGGCCGGTAACCCGAAGGAGTCCCACCCGATCGGGTGCAGCACGTCGTACCCCAACTGGCGCCAGTACCGGGCCACGACGTCGCCCATCACGAAGGCCTCGGCGTGCCCCATGTGCAGGTCACCCGACGGGTAGGGGAACATGTCCAGCACGTAGCGGCGTTCCTTGGAGCCGTCGTCGAGCGGCGCGAACGTGTTGTGTTCGGCCCAGAACGCCTGCCAACGTTCCTGGGCGGCCACGGCATCGTAACGGCGCTCGCTCGTCTCGGTCACGGCTTCCTTCTTTCCTCGGATTCCCAACGGCAGACTTTAGCTCACCGCATCGTCCCGCCAGGACTCGTGGACGTCCGACCGGCCCGGCCAGGTGCGGGGATCGACCGCGGCCTCGGCCAGCAACGACAGGTGCAGCACCATCTCGTCGTCGGGGGACAGCCATCCGGCACGTTCCAGGCAGACCTGCATCAGGGCTCCGTGGCCGGTCAGCCAGGCCGCCATCGCCAACAGGCACAGCGGCCCGGTGGCGATCTCGTCGGGGGCCACCTCCACCACCCGACCCCACAGGGTGACGTGGTCGGCGGCGGTGTCGTGGGTGATCGACAACCGGGCGTGCTCGCGGACGAACGGGTCGTCGACCAGCACCGCGGCGATCACCCGCGATTCCAGCGACAGGTCGGCCACCCCGAGGCTTTCGATGATGAGTTCGTGCAGCAGGCTCATCTGTTCGGTGACGGTGAGGTGGTCGTTGAATTGTTCGGCTTCGGCGATCACCTCGGTGATCCGGTCGGTGACCCGATCCGGGCCGACCACGGTGTCGGCGAGATCCTCCCGGCTGTTCAGCACCGGGCGTCCGGCGAACCGGTCGGTGCCGGCGACGGCGTCCTCGGGCAGCAGCCGGCCGGGGTCGTCCGGCCCCTGCCAATATCGGTGGTGGTCGGTGACCAGCAGGTGGGTGGGGATCGACCCCAATCCGGTGTCGATCTGGTCGAGCAGCCCCCACACGCCGGCGGGGGTGTCGGTGCAGCCGATCAGCACGGCCTCATCGGCGTCGTGACGGTCGGCCAGGTCGGCACAGTGGCGGGCCACCTCGATCGCCACCGCACCGGTGTCGGGCAGATCGAACCGGGCGGCCATTGCCATGGTGCGGTTGCTGATCAGCACCAACACCAGGGAGTCGTGGGGACGGAACCCCAGCATCAGCGGAATCACCTGACAGAAGTCGACGTAGGAGGTGATCCGGACGGGCGGGTGGGCATTCGACGAAGTGGTCATACCCCTTACGGTGGGCAGCCCGGAGCGAATCTTCCCTCGACGCCGTCGTGCTGTGGATAACTCTCGACGGGCCGGGCCGGTTGTGGATGACCTACTTCTTCGCCGCCGACGCCCGCTTCTTCGCGGTCTTCCGGTTGGCCGGCGCGGTGGTGCCGCGATCCACCCAGGTGAGGTCGACCTCGGCGGCCACCCCGTCCTGCGGCAGTCGCTTCTCGACGACCATCTTGGCCGCCCGCAGCGCGAACCGGGCGATGTCGTCCTGGGGGACGTGCACAGTGGTCAGGTCGTAGTCGTCGGCCCCGCCGCAGTCGTAGGCGCCGATGATGCTCAGGTCGTTGGGCACGTCGATGCCCCGCTCCCGCGCGACCTGCACCGCACCGATGGCCAAGGCGTCGAGCTCACCGACGATCGCGGTGATGTCGGGGTGCTCGTCGAGCAGTTGGGCGGCCAGTTCTCGGCCTGCCTCCCGGGTCGGGGAGGTGGCGCCCAGCCGGTGCACGGTGATGCCCTCGGTGGCCTTCTCGAAGCCCTTCGATTGTGCGTTGGTGGCGACCACCCCGGTGCCGACCGCGATCAGCCCGACCTCGGTGTGGCCGTTGGCGACCAGCCATTCGCCGACCATCTTGCCGATCCGGGTGTAGGAGATCCGCACCAGGGGCAGGCCGAGTTGGGTCTCCTCGGCGACCAGGATCACGTTGTGGCCGCTGTCGACCATCGAGCGCACCCGCTGGTGCAGTCGTTCGTTGCCGGTGCTCATCGGGGCCCCGCCATCGGCGAAGATCACCGTGCCGGTGCGATGGCCCTGCAGGGTGGTCACCCCGCGGATGGTCTGTTCGACATCGGTGCCGGTGGTGATGGTGGTCAGCAGGTAACCGTACGGGTCGAGCAGCTTGTGCAGGTGCTCCAGGAAGGTATTGACCAACGGCCCGAGGTACGGCACCAGTACCCCGACGGTCATCGGGTTGCCCTGCAGCAGGCCCCGGGCCTGGGCATTGGGGACGTAGTCGAGCTCGGCCGCGGCGGCCAGCACCCGTTCACGCAACTCCTCGCGCACGGGGTAATCGCTGCGCGAGATCACCCGGGATGCGGTGGCGAGGGACACTCCGGCACGTTCGGCAACAGCCTTAAGATTCACTGACACACCGCTACTTTAGTCAACCTTTGCCGTGGGGACGGGAATCAGGCTGTCGATCACGTCGCGTGTCCCACCCAGCGGACTCTTTCGGGCGGGTCGCACGCCCCCGGCGCCGCTGCGCCGGGCCAGGCCCGTCACGACATGGGGATCTGCGCACTCCGGGCTACCATGCATGGGCCCGCGCTGTTCCCGAAGCCGAAGGTTGTTGATGAGCCACTCAGTTCCCGATGACAACATCGACGAAGAGGTCGACGAGAACGGCATCCACCCCGATCCGGACCGGCCGGCCCATGTCGACCCGGTCGATCGCCGGGACAATCCGCGCTACTGGTTGACCCGTCTGTTGAAGGGCATCGCGGTGGGTGTCGGTTTCATCCTGCCCGGCCTGTCCGGTGGGGTGTTGGCGGTGATCTTCAAGATCTACGACCCGATGATCCGGTTCCTGGCCAACATCCGGCACAAGTTCGTGAAGAATGTGTTGTTCTTCATTCCGGTCGGCATCGGTGGGCTGATCGGTGTGGTGCTGTTCTCCTATGTGGTGGAGGCCGCCTTCGGCAAGTACGCCGCCCAGTTCGTCTGTTTGTTCATCGGTTTCGTGGCCGGCACCTTCCCCTCGTTGTATCGCCAGGCCGGTGAACGGGGCCGCCGCCCGGTACACCTGGTGATCCTGGCGGTGTCGGCGCTGGCGATCTTCGCGGTGATGCAGTTGACCAGCCAGGTGTTGGTCAACATCGAGCCCAGCATCCCGGCCTGGTTGATGTCGGGTGCGTTGATCGGTCTGGGTGTGATCGTGCCGGGCATGAGCCCGTCGAACTTCCTGATCTACTTCGGCCTCTACGACAAGATGGCCTCCGGCATCACCAGCGCCGATCTGAGCGTGGTGATCCCGCTGTTCCTCGGCCTGGTGCTGTGCGTCGGGGTGTTCGCCAAGGTGGCCAACTGGCTGTTCGACTCCTACTACGCCGGCATGTATCACTTCATCCTGGGCATGGTGGTCGGCTCGTCGGTGGCGATCTTCCCCGCCCACGTCTTCCCGGCCTTCACCTCCGCGGGATTGGCCAACAGTGGGTTGAGCCTGCCGGTGGCGGTCGGTTTCGCCGTCGCTCTGTTCCTGGTCGGCACCGTCTCATCCTACCTGTTCAGCAAGGTCGAGGACCGCTACAGCGACCAGCGCGCGGCGATCGAAGCCACCCGCTGACCACTCACGCGACCCGGTCGGCCGGAGCTTCCCAGGTGACGCACTGCTCGAAGGACCGGGAGCGGTACCCGGCGTCGAACCAGGCGGCGGCCGATTGCCGGTTGCCGTGGCTGGCCGCTCCCGAGTCCCGCCCGGAGATGTAGCGGTAGAAGTCGAGCGTTTCCCGGTGATGGGCCGGGAACCCGAGGTTGTCCCCGCTGCCGCCGAGGAAGGCCCCGGAGAAGCAGTTGGCCTGCAGTTCCAGGCGGCGGCTGAGTTCGGCCAGTTCCGGGCCGGACGCCCGGGCCCGCAACTCGATGTACTCGTCGAAGATGCCGGCCCGCTGTTGCAGGTGATGACCGAACTCGTGGCTCATCACGATCCAGTACCCCATGGCCGACCGGCCGTAGCCGTGCGGGTCCTCGTCGGAGTCCAGTCGCACGTAGATGGTTTCGTTGCCCGAACAGTAGAAGGCCGGGAAGGCGCGGGCCGACACGAGCCCGCAGGGGGTGTGCACGTCGGTGCTGAAGGTGGCGACCTTCGGGACGGTCAGCGACAGCCCGACCGATTCGACCGCGGGCCGGTGGGCGGCGACCAGACAGTCGACGATCTCGCGCAGGTGACCGGCCAACTCGGGGTTCGGCAACGGTGGGGCCGGACGGGGGGTGTGCGGACAGTCCAGGTCACCGGGCTGCCACCCGACCCGGTACAGCGGGCTGTGGGTGCGCGCCGGGCCGTCCGGTTCGGTGGTCGGGGTGGGCTGCCGGCTCGGCA
>JAAYAO010000127.1 GCA_012719335.1 Propionibacterium sp.
CGGACGGCCTCGGCCCGCTCCTCGACCGTGGCCCGCTGGGTGGCGTGCCCGATCACGGTGTAGTCGGCGAACTCGCGCTGGATCGACGGTGACAACCGTTCGTAACCGGGCAACTGAATGTCCAACCGGACGTACCGTTGCCCGACGATCACCGCGTACAGGCTCTGATCGAGGCGACTGGCCCGCCACAGGTCGAAGGCCTCCCGGCCGGTGGCGGCCTGCAGTTCGGCCCCGGTCAGCGGGCCTCGTTCGATCAGGATGTCGGCAAGGCTCATGGACGCATTCTTACCGCCCGGTGGTACCCGGCGCCGGTGACACACCGAACGACACCGACGGCGCCACGGCCGTCCAACGGAACCGCCCGTTGAACTACCAACCCGTGCCGTGCTGGAGTTTCCGGCAAACGGGCGGAGGAGGCACGGATGCAGTTGTCGGACAAGGTCGCGATCGTCACCGGCGGGGCCGCAGGGATCGGTGGGGCGATCACCAGGGTGCTGGTGCGCCGCGGGGCCAAGGTCGTGTTCGTCGACGTGAACGAGGAAGCCGGCACTGCCTTGGCCGCCCAGTTGGGCGACGACGCGTTCTTCCTGGCCGGGGACGTGGGCCAACGCGAGGTCGCCGACCGGGCCGTCGCCCTGGCGGTGCAGAAGTTCGGCAAACTCAACTCGCTGATCAACAACGCACACGCCTCGCGGCAGAAGCCGTTCGTCGACCACACCCGCGAGGATTGGGACGTCTCCTTCAACACCGGTTTCTGGTCGACGGTGCACTTCATGCAGGCCGCCTACCCCGAACTGCGCAAGGACGGCGGGGCGGTGGTGAACTTCGGTTCCGGCGCGGGGATGGACGGGATGGCCACCCAGGCCTCCTACGGGGCGGCCAAGGAGGCGATCCGCGGCCTGAGCCGCACCGTGGCGATCGAGTGGGGGCCGGAGAACATCCGGGTGAACGTGGTGTCCCCGCGGGCGCTGACCAGCGGGGTGGAGGCCTGGCGCGAGCACTACCCCGAGATGTACCAGGCCTCGTTGAAGGCGGTGCCGTTGGGCCGCTTCGGTGATCCCGAGCAGGATGTGGCACCGATCGTGGCCTTTCTGATCAGCGACGACGCGCAGTACATGACCGCGCAGACCGTGATGGCCGACGGCGGTGGTCAGAAGGTCCGCTGACCCGCGGGTCGGGGTCAATCGCCGGTGCGCCCGTCCAGGGCTTCGGCGAGATAGTCGGCATGCCCGGCATGGCGGGCGTACTCCTCGATCATGTGCACCAGGATCCAGCGCCGGGAGAACTTGCCGGGGGCGCTGCGCGGCCCGATTGTCGGGGTCGTCAGGGACGGGTCGGCGGCGGTGATCGTGCGGGAACGTTCGACGCTGTCGCGCCACAGTTCACGGAGGTACTCGGGGGAGTCGTCGGCCGCGGAGTTCCAGTCCCAATCCGGGTCGGCCCGCCAGTCGGTCCTGTCCCAGGGAACGGCGGCCGGTTCGCCGGCCCAGACCCGGCCGAACCAGAAGTCCTCGACATAGGCCAGGTGCTTCAACAACCCGCCCAGGGTCATCGTGGACGGGGCCAGCCGACGGCGCAATTGCTCGGCGTCGAAGCCGGTGGCCTTGCGCTCGATCACCGCCCGGAACTGGTCCAGGAACCCGGTCAGGGTGGCCCATTCATCCCCGTGCAGCGGTGCTTCGATCGGTTCCATGCCCGGAGCCTAAGGGGTTTCCCGGCGGGGTGGCGCGGGAGCGTGACTGAAAAACCCTGATCCGAGGGGTCTCATGCCAGATATGGCACGAGCCTCGCTCAGGGCGTGGATTTCAGTCATCCCGCGTCTCAGCCGCCGCCCACCGGAGGTCGGTCCTCGAAGGATCGGACGAAGACCGGACGCTCCGGGGTCGATTCGCCGGCCAGGTAGCGGTACCCGTTCTCGGCGAAGTCGGTGAGGTCGGCGGCCCGACGCACCCGGTGGCGCACCAGCCAGGCGGCCATCAGCCCGCGCGCCCGTTTGGCATAGAAGGACACCACCGAGCGCTTGCCGCGGGCGTTGGTGTCCTCGAAGCGGGGTGCGATCACGGTGTCGAAGGCGTCGGCGTCGACCACCGAGAAGTACTCGTCGCTGGCCAGGTTCACCAGCACCGGGGCACCGGGCGACTCGGCCAGGTCGGCCTGCAACTGTTCGGTGACCCGGTTGCCCCACCACTGGTACAGGTTCGTGCCGCGGTCGGTGGCCAGCTTGGTGCCCATCTCCAACCGGTAGGGCTGCATCAGATCCAGCGGCCGCAACACCCCGTACAGCCCGGACAGGATCCGGATCGTCTTCTGCGCCTCGGTGAAGTCGCGTTCGCCGAACTCGGTCGCGGCCATGCCCTGGTACACGTCACCGTCGAAGGCCAGCACGGCCGGACGGGCGTTGTCGGTGGTGAACGGGGTCTCGAAATCGACGTAGCGCTGCGCGTTCAGGGCGGCGAGTTCGTCGGAGATGTGCATCAGCCCGGCCAGGTCGGCGACCGACTTACCGCGCAGCACCTCGATCAGCTCCCGGGACTGGTCGAGCATCCGGGGTTCGGAGTGTTTGCGGGTGGCCAACTTCGACTCGTAATCCAACGACTTCGCCGGCGACAACAGCGTCAACATGGCCCCACCGTACCGAGCACGGCCTCAGTTCTGCTCCTCCAGTACCCGTACCCGCCCGTCCCAGGGCTGGAGCGCGCCCAACAGGTCGGGCAGGTCGATCGGGTAGACGGTGTGCCCGGCCCCGATCAGGTCGGCGAGTTCGGCCGCGGAGAACCACCGGGCCTGGTCGAGCAACCGCTGTTCCAGGTCGGTCCAGCCCGCGGTGGCGATCGCCGGACGGATCCGGTCGGTGCGCCACAGGAAGAACTCCTCGTCCTGCCGCACGGTGTGCCGGACGAACTCGAACAGGGCGCTGCGGGTGGCCACCGGGCCGATCAACTCGGCCGGGTCCACCACGAACCCGGACTCCTCGGCCAGTTCCCGCCCGGCGGCGGTGCGGGCGTCCTCACCGGTGGCGATGCCCCCACCGATGGTGAACCACCAGCGATGGTCGAGGTCGTTGTCGTCGTGGCCCTCCAACAGCAGGATGCTGCCCTCGGCATCCAGCACCAGCACCCGGGCCGCGGCCCGGTACGGGATGCCGTCGGGGCCGGGCTGCCATTCCTCGCCCAGATCGGCCGGTGGGGTGTCGCTCACCCGGCCCAGCCTAGGTGGTGGGCGGCAGCAGGGCGGCCGCCATCCGCTGCAGGCGGGCCAGGGTGTCGGCCCGATCGGCCCGGCCCTCGGCGACCAGTTCGGCACCGCGCTGGATCGCCGCGTCGATCAGGATCAGGGCGGTCGCCCCGTCCGAATCGGGCCCGGCGAGCAGCCCGCGCACCCGGGGCAGCAGGCTGTCGTGTTCGGCCCGCACCCGCGGGTGGGCGAAGGCCTCGGGGACGGTGCGGGCGGCGTTCATCAGTGGCGCGTGCAGCCCGTCGGCGAACAACCGGAAGGTGCCCTCGACGTACACCCCGAGGCGTTTGGCCGGGTCGTCCCCGGCGGCGGCCAGTTGTTCGGCCAGGGTGTTGTTCCACACCGGGATCACGTCCAACAGCAGTTGCACGATCAGGTCGGTGCTGCTGGCGATGTACTGGTAGATGCTGGAGCGGGCCAACCCGACCTTGGCGGCGATCTCGGCCAGCGGCGGAATGTGCCCGCCGGATTCGGTGATCAGTTCGGCGGCGGCGTCCAGCACCGCCCGGTGCTGATGGGCGCGATGTTCGGCGACGGTGGCCGCGGTGATCTTCGGCATCACCCCTCCTCGAGCAGGCCCGGCTGCGCGACTCGGGCATTCGTCCTACCCCTGCACACTACTTGCCGCGGGGCCGGTGCCCGGTGGGGGTGAGGCCGGCGACCGGCGCCGATCGGCGGCCACGTAGTGTTGTGGGTCACATCCGAGCAAGGGAAGGGAAAGATCATGGACGACCACGTCTACCGAGTCATCGACATCGTCGGTAGTTCCTCCGAGAGCGTCGAACAGGCAATCCGCAACGCCCTGCGTCGAGCCTCCACCACGGTCCGCGAGATCGGCTGGTTCGAAGTCACCCAGACCCGCGGTCATGTCGTGGACGGCGAGGTCGGCCACTTCCAGGTGGTGCTGAAGGTCGGGTTCCGCCTCGAGGAGGGCGACGACACGATCTGAGCGCCGGCCGAGGTCGGGGCCGCGCGGAGGCGACGGACCCGATCCGGCAGACTGGGGCAATGTCCCTGCTCGATCACGCCATTTGGTGGCACGTCTACCCGCTGGGCGCCGTGGGCGCACCGATCCACGACCGGCCGGCCGATGATCCGGGCCACCGGTTGGGGCGGCTGACCGCCTGGCTGGATTACGTGATCGAGCTGGGCTGCTCCGGGCTGTTGTTGGGCCCGGTGTTCGACTCCACCTCGCACGGCTACGACACCCTGAACCATCTGCGGATCGACCCGCGGCTGGGTGACGACGCCGACTGGGACGCGTTCGTGGCCGAGGCCCGCGCCCGGGGGCTGGCGATCGTGCTGGACGGGGTGTTCAACCACGTCGGCATCGACCACCCGCTGGTCGCCGAGGGCCCGGACGGGCCGGTCAAGTTCTCCGGTGAGTACGTCTACGGCTGGGAGGGTCACCCCGACCTGGCCGAACTCGATCACGCCGACCCGCGGGTGGCCGACCTGGTCACCGAGGTGATGTGCCACTGGTTGGGCCGTGGTGCGGCCGGGTGGCGGCTCGACGTGGCCTATGCGGTGCCGCCGGAGTTCTGGCGGGAGGTGCTGGCCCGGGTGCGGGCCGAGTACCCCGGGGCGATCTTCATCGGGGAGGTGATCCACGGTGACTACGCCGCCATCGCCGCTGCGGGCACCCTCGACTCGGTGACCGCCTACGAACTGTGGAAGGCGATCTGGAGTTCGCTGGTCGACACCAATATGTGGGAGCTCGCCCACGCCCTGGAGCGCCACGACGAATACTCCCGGGAGATGGTGCTGCAGACCTTCATCGGCAACCACGACGTCACCCGGATCGCCACCCGGGTCGGTGATGCCGGGGTGGTGCCGGCACTGGCGGTGCTGATGACCGTGCCCGGGATGCCGAGCATCTACTACGGGGACGAACAGGGCTACCGCGGTGAGCGGCTGGACGGGGAGCACGCCGACGACCAGATGCGTCCACCGCTGCCCGAGCGCCCCGAGCAGTTGGCCGATGCCGGCCGGTGGCTGTACCGGATCCACCAGGAGCTGATCGCGGTGCGGCGGCGCAACCCGTGGCTGACCCGCGGCCGGGTCGAGGTGCTCGGCAAGGACAACCCCTGGATCGAATACGCCGTCACCGGCGACGGGCACCGCCTGCGGGTGCGGATCGACCTGGACCCCGTCCCGCAGGTGGCGATCACCGTGGACGGCGCCGGCGCCTTCGACTGGCGATCCGCCGACTGAGCGCCGACCCGGGTGGCCCCGGCAGGGGGAGGGGCGCAGGGACGACGCGCTCAGGAGTGGCGGCGCGGCTCCTCCGAATCGATCGGTTGACCGCGCAACAGCTTGCCGGTGACCCGTTGGCCGAGCCGCTCCAGGGCGAGCCGGCCGACCAACTGCTGGTTGGTGGTGGCCCGTTCGGTGCGTCCGTTGCTCAAGAAACTGATCGCCCAGTGCAACAGGGTGGTGACCCGGTTCTTGAAACCGGCGATGTAGAGCAGGTGCAGCACCAGCCACATCACCCAGGCGGGGAACCCGGTCAGCTCCAGCCGGCCGACCTTCACCACGGCGGAGAACTTGGAGATCGTCGCCATCGAACCCCGGTCGAAGTAGCTGAACGGACGGTCGTCCACCGGGCGACCCGCGGCCCGGTCGGCGATTCGGGCGGCGACGTACTTGGCCTGCTGGATCGCCCCCTGCGCCACCCCGGGCACATTCGGACGGAAGGCCAGGTCACCGATCACGGTCACCTCCGGGTGGTCGGGCACCGACATGTCCGGTTCGACCACCACCCGGCCGGCCCGATCCAATTCGGCGCCGGAACGTTCGGCCACCACCCGGCCCAGGTCGTTGCCCTGCACCCCGGCCGCCCACACCTTGCAGACCGCGCCGACGGTGTGTTCGGTGCCCTCGGCGTCGCGGTAGGTGACCGAATCGGCGTCCATGTCGGTGACCGGGCTGTTCAGGATCACCTCGACCCCGCTGCGCTCCAGAGAGCGTTGGGTGGCCCGGCCCAGTTTCGGCCCGAAGGGCGGCAGCACCTGCGGGGCGGCGTCGATCAACAGCACCCGGGCGGTGCTCGAATCGATGCCCCGGAACTGGCCGCGCAGGGTGGTGTTGGCCAGTTCGGCGATCTGCCCGGCCATCTCCACCCCGGTCGGGCCGGCGCCCACCACCACGAAGGTGAGCAGCTTGCGGCGCTCGTCCGGGTCGTCGGTCAGTTCGGCCCGTTCGAAGGCCCAGAAGATCCGCGCCCGCAACTCCAGGGCGTCGTCGATGGTCTTCATGCCGGGGGCGAACTCGGCGAAGTGGTCGTTGCCGAAGTAGGACTGGGAGGCGCCGGCGGC
>JAAYAO010000128.1 GCA_012719335.1 Propionibacterium sp.
ATGAACCCCGGGTGGACGACCCGGTGGGCGAAGTCGCGGTCGGGGCTGCGGACGTCGAAGGCCCGGGCGAACCGTTCATCGGCGAACCGCACATGCCGGCTCAACCGCAGCCGCCACCCCCGGTACACCTCCAGGTCGGGCAGGGACGCCGCACTGACGAACTGCACCACGGCGAACCGGTGGGTGGTGGCCTCGTCGCCCGAACCGGTGGTGTACTCGTAGCCGAAGGCCCGCACCGGCACCCCTCGGTGGCTGCCGGCGACCAGGTGGCGGGCGGTGCGCGCATTGCCCCGGCCAAAGGGCTCCAGGTTCAGGTCGGCGACGACCTCGCGGTTGCTCGGGGCGTACTGCCAGCCGCGGGCCCGGGCGAACCGGGTCCACTCCTTGCGGTCGGTTTCGGCGGTCAGCGCGATCAGCAGCGGGATGCCCACCACCAGCAGCACGACGCCGACGATCAGCAATGGTTCCGGCATCCGGACACCTCCTCCCCGCTCAGGGATCGAGCGCGGGGTGGCGCCGAGGGTGCGGTCGATCCGTGGTGACGCCGGGCCCGCGTCCGCCCACACCGTGGTCGGCACCAAGCCCACCAGGTCGGTCAACCGCGCCGGCATCTCGTCCACTTCATCACACTGCAACCGGCCCGCGAGACCCACCCAGAAGTCATTCATCGTCGGCCATTCTCGCAAGTGCCGGTGCTACCGCCCCAGAGCCGAGCGTCCGCCCGGCAACCGGCGCGCGGATTCGGGGCGCACCGAGGCCGCCGAGCCGGCCCGGAACCCGGCGGCCTGCCCGGCCTCGGATCGGGCGCCGGTGGACGCACCCCGCCAGGTGCCCCGCACATTCAGCCGCTGCCGGGCGGCCTCGTGCGCGGCGGCCACCTTCTCGCGCTTGCTCAACAGGGCCACCTCCGCGCCGGTCGGGTTCTCGGCGTGCTCATCGGCCCAGGCCCGCACGGCCTGCTCGTGGCCCTCGCGGAGTCGATCCAACACCCGGTGCACGAAGGCCTCGTAGAAGGACTTGCGGGCGGTCGAGGCGTGCATGGGTTTCCAGTGGTCGCGGCCCCACCGGTCGTACTGCACCACCACCTCGTCCTTGTACTCGCCGGTGGCGATCCAGGCGTTCGCGGCCCGCACCATCTGGGCCCGCAACGACTCGAACAGAGCGTTGGTCATCGCGATGTCGGACGGGAAACCGGTGGGGTACACCGCGGTGGAGTTGCTCGCGATGAAACACGACACCTCGTTGACCCGGGCGATGCCGGTGTAGAGCACCACCGCGATTCGCAGCCAGCGTTGCCCGGGTTTGCCCAGTGGGTAGGTCTGCTCCTCGGGCAGTTCGGGGGTGTGGTCGGCCCGAACCGCGTCCCGGGCCAGGGCCAGGTCGATCGCATGCCGGGTGGCGAGTTCCTGGGCGGCGGCGGCGAAGGTTTCGGCCTCGGCGGTGTTCGCGGTGGACTCGGCCTTGGCCAGCAACTTGCCGATGGTGGCCGCCCAGTCCTTGGCCGGACGGGTGGCCGCGGCGAAGCCGAGCTCCAACAACCGGGCGTTGGTCGGCTGGCCCAGATCGTGCAACACCCGGTACAGGTGGGTGCGGAACCCCGGGCCGTGCCCGTCGACGTCACCGGCGACGTGGGCCAGGTGGTGCGCCAGTTCGTGCATCACCACCAGGCCGCGCATCGCCCAGGCCCCACCCACGTCCAGCGGTGGTACCCGGATCTCACCGTCGAGGTACTCGGCCCTGGTCGCACCCCGCCGGGCCCGGACGGTCACCGGCGGCACCCCGAGCCGGGCGGTGGCCGCGGCACAGAAATCGGCCACCTCCTCGATCGTGGCGAAGAGCGGGTCGGTCTCCGGAATCCAGGTGGTGCCGTCCAGCCGGACGGGGTCACCGCGGTCGATCCAACCGATCAACCGGTTCTCCGCGTCGTACAGGGTGACGCGATCGGGGTCGGGGGTGGTCATGCGGCAATCCTGACAGCCGGGCCGGCAAAACCCCGCCTCGACGACCGGAACCCCGTCCGGGCCCGGGCGGCCCCGGTGATCGGGAGCCCGCGCGACGATCCCAAAGCGACCTGCCTACGGTAAGCGTTATTGGCTGATGAGGAGAGGCCATGACCGAGATCGACGACGACGTCCGGATGATCGAGAACCCGGGGGTGCCCGACCGGTACGCCCGCGGCTGGCATTGCCTGGGGCAGGCGAAGGAGTTCAGCGACGGCAAGCCGCACACCATGCACGCCTTCGGTCAGAAACTGGTGATCTGGGCCGACACCAAGGGTGACATCCAGGTGTTGGACGTGTACTGCCGGCACATGGGCGGGGATCTCTCGCAGGGTGAGGTGAAGGGCGACGAGGTCGCCTGCCCCTTCCACGACTGGCGCTGGAACGGCGAGGGCAAATGCACGTCGATCCCGTATTCGCGGCGGGTGCCGTTGCGGGCCCGCACCGCGACCTGGCCGACGATGGTGCACGAGGGCATCCTGTTCGTCTGGAACGATCCGGAGGGCAACCCGCCGATCGCCGAGCAGATGATTCCCGACATCCCGATGGTCGGTGACCCCGAGTGGACCGATTGGTACTGGTACAAGTTCAAGATCGAGGGCTCGAACTGCCGGGAGCTGATCGACAACAACGCCGACATGGCGCATTTCTTCTACATCCACCACTCCTTCCCGACGTACTTCAAGAACGTCTTCGAGGGGCACACCTCCGCCCAATTCATGGACGGGGAGGGCCGCGGCGACCGCGACCCGAATGCGGTGCTGGCCGGCACCCCGCAACGCGGCGGGATGAGTTCGCAGTCGGCCTATTACGGTCCGTCCTTCATGCTGAACCCGATGACCTCGTTCTACCCGGGCTTCGACGTGCACTCGATGCTGATCAACTCGCACTACCCGATCGACCAGAACAGCTTCATGCTGAACTACGCGATCATGGTGAAGAAGACCGACTTCCCCGACCCGGAGATGGCCGAGAAGTCCGCCGAACAGATGGCGCTGTTCATCAAGATGGGCTTCGAACAGGACGTCGAGATCTGGAACAACAAGACCCGGATCGACAACCCGCTGCTGTGCGAGGAGGACGGGCCGGTCTACCAGTTGCGCCGCTGGTACGAGCAGTTCTACGTCGACAAGGCCGACGTCACCAGCGAGATGACCGACCGCTTCGAGTTCGAGGTCGACACCACGAAGGCCAACGAGTACTGGCGTGCCGAGGTGGAGGAGAACCTTGCGCGCAAGGCGGCCGAGGACAAGGCCGCCGGGGTCGCCCACTGATGGCCTACATCGTCCCCTCCAGCCAGGACACCCGCGAGGACCAACGCCTCTACACCCAGGCACGGCTCGTCGAGGTGGCCTGTCAGGACTGCCTCGCACGCGTACGCGTGAAGAAGAACAGCGA
>JAAYAO010000015.1 GCA_012719335.1 Propionibacterium sp.
CCGTCCATCACCATCGAGAAGGAGGTGTCGACCAGCAGCGCCACCGCCGAACGGGTGCGGGCCTCGGTTTCGTGCACCCGGATGTCGCGCACATCGATGCGCAGCTCGGTCGGGTCACCCCCCTCGGCCACGGTGCGGTGCACCGCACTGGTGATCGTGTCGGTCACGTCCCACGGCTCGGTGTCCCCGAACTGCCACTCCCGGCTCGCGCCGGTCTGTTCCCCGGCGGCCCCGGCCAGCCGGGTGTCGCGTTGACCCTGCCGGGCCGAGAGCCGGCCGGCGGCGTCCTTCAGCAACTGCCGGCCGAGCCGGCGCATCGCCTGCGGGGTGAGCTTGAGTTGTCCGTCCGAGGCCCGGTTCAGGTAGCCGGAATCCCGCAGCGCCTTGTCCAACTCCTGCAGGGTCTCGGCCGCGACCCGGCCCTCCTCCCCGAACTGGCGGCGCACCGCGTCCAGGTCGATGTCGTCCAACCGGGCACCGGGGTAGGACTGGGAGAGCTGCTCGGCCAGGTCGTCCAGGTCGGCCAGATCCTGCAGGGCGCCGGTGCCGTCACCCAGACCCAGCCCCTGCTCGCCGGAGAACCGCTGGGCACCCGTCCAATCCTCACCCGGGCGCATCGCCTGCAGGTTCTCGCCCAACCGGCCCAGCTCGTTCATCAGATCGGGGGAGCCGAAGGCCTGTTGGGCCAACTCCATCAACTCGGCCCGCTGCTCGGCCGACATCGAGTTCAGCATCCGCTGGGCGGCGGCCGACCGCTGCGCCAGCGCATCGATCAGCTCGTCGATGTTCTGCGGGTTCTCCGGAAAATGCCGACCGTGCTCGGCCATGAAGTCGGCGAAATCCTGCTCGGTGTCCTCACCGCGGCGGTGCTTGTCGAGCAGGTCGTTCAGGTCGGCGAGCATCCGCCGGACCTCGGCCCGGTCCTCGTCGGTGGCATTCGCCAGGGCCTGCTTCATACCGCGGAAATGCTGGTCGAGAAACTCCCGGCCGAGCAGATCCTTGATCTGCTCGTACTTCTGCCGGGCCTCGGTCGAACGCCAGTCGTAGTTCGACAGTTCGGTCACCGCCGCCGCGGGGGAGGTGGGCAGCTCCGCGATCCGCATCTCGGCGAACCGGGCATCGTCGTCCAGATCACGGGCGAGCTGTTTGCGTTCGGCCAACACCGCCTCGTCGAGCAGTTGCTTGACCTCGTTGAGGGTGCCGTCCAGATTGTGCCGACGCAACAACTCGGCGCGACGCTGCTGCACCTGCCGGGCCAGGTCGTCCAGACCCTGCCGGTCACGGCCGCCGCGGCGCAGATACTCCTGCATCGCGCGCTCGGGGGAGTACCCGGCCATCACGTCCTCGCCGATCTGCGACAGTGCCTCCTGCAGGTCGACCGGGGGCGCCAACGGGTCCGGCCCGTCGTGGTACCGGCCGTACTGGGCGGGGCGTCGACGCGGGTACATCAGCCGTACACCGTGGTCGCCCCGGCCGAGTCCTTCGAGATCCGCCGGGCCAGGTACAACCCCTCCAGGGCGAACTCGCAGGCCGCGGCCCGTTGCCCCTCGGTACCGGCCCCGAGACGCTCGGCGACCGCGTCGTACACCTCGGCGGCCTGCTCGGGCAGTTCGGCCAACAGGTCGGCGCTGGACACCCGTTCCCCGGTGGTGATCAGCGCGCCGTCCTCGACCGCCTCGACCAGGGCCCCGAAATCGACCCCGGCCAGATGCTCCCGCACGGTTTCGGCGGTGGCCACCCGCAACAGGTGATCCAGGATCTCGCGTTCGCGTCCCTCCTCACCGGACTCGAACTCGAC
>JAAYAO010000016.1 GCA_012719335.1 Propionibacterium sp.
CGGATACCCACTCGGGGGTACGTGCGGCCCGGTGGGTGCCAGCAGCCCGGCCATCCGGGCATAGGCATTCTGGGCCTTGGTGTCGGCCGCGATCCGGGCCAGGCCCGAGGCCGGGTGTTCTCCTGGTCGATCATCACCGTGGCGGTGATCAGGGCCATCCCCAGGGTGGGCAGGAAGGCGCCGAGCAGAACCAACAACAGCGGCACCACCCGGGGCCGCATCCTCGTCGGCAAACCCACCATCACACCTCGCTCGCTTTCCTGCCTGCACAGAGGGTACGGCACACCCGGCCTCACGACCCGCTGCTGCAAACCGCCTCATTTCGGGGCGATATCCGCTCAGGCGGTTCAACGGCCCGAAATGAGGCGGTTTGCAGCAGGGTCACCGTGGCCCGGGTGCGTCGGCGAGGCGGGCCAAGGCGTGCAGGGCGATCCAGGCGCTCAGCAGACCCACCCCCAGGCCGATGCCGTAACCGGAGATCTGCCAGATGGTGGGGGGCCGGCGGGAGACGTAGCCCCCGAACACCTGGGCCAAGATCATGATCACCGGGGGCGCCACCGCGCCGACCAGGGTGACCAGCACGAGATCCTTGGGCGCTTTCGGCAGCACCACCCCCTGTGGATCCACCCGGCGTTGGCGGCGGCGGTGGGCCGAACCGGACATCCCCACGAAGAAGGACGCCCCGAGACACACCAGTCCCGCCAGAATCAGGGCCTCGAGCCACTTGTTCACGCGGTAGTGCCGCAGAATCGGCTCGGGGTCGTGGTAGACCTCGACCGTGGTCCACATCAGCGGACCCGGTTCACAGCTCGCCTGGTACACGCCGTCGTGGTCGGCGTGCAGCCAGTAGCCGTAATCGCCCCGGTCGACCCTGACCTCACCCGCCGGCCCACGAAACTCGCACGCCGGGAAGTCCGATTGCCCGAACGGCGGCCGGCTGGGTTCGGGTACCACCAGGTAGATGTGGGGCGCGGTGTTGACCACGAAGGTCGGATTCGCCCGAAACGGTGTGACGCTCAGTTCCTTGGGTCGCAGGTTGTTCTGATCGATCAGCAGCGCCAGCACCATCAGGGCGATCGACAGTGCCGGCAGGAAGGCACCGGCGACAATGAGCAACCAGGGGCGGATGCGCGGGTCGAGAACCCTGCGCACCGTGCTCACCAGTCGATCCATCCCATCGCCCTTCACCGAATCATTCTCACCCGAGAACGCCGGAGCGTGGTCACTGCACGAGAGAGATGGCCATCCCGTTCCCCTTCACGCCCACGGTCTGCACCGCGGGACATCCGACCAGCAGAAGCCGAATTGCACTTGGCCGGCCAGGCATCTGAGGTTCGAGGGTCAGGCCGGTTTGGTGGCCCGGATGAAGGCGCTGGCAATAGCTCCGTCGAGGGCGTCGACGATGTCGTCGATGGTCATGCCTTCGGGCAACCAGTCGGCGTTGAGCCGCTCGGACAGTTCGACCAGTTCCTCGCGGGTGTAGTGGCGGGTCACCTCGACCGACGGTTCGGTGAAGCCGGCGGCCTCCAGTTTGGCCACGTAATCACGATCCAGCAGGGCGCCGGAGATGCAACCGGTCCACAGGGCAACCACGCCGGTCAGCGCTGCGGGCACTTCGCGCAGCAGCACGATGTCGGAGACCGCGAAGCGACCACCCGGACGCAGCACCCGGAAGGACTCGGCGAGCACGGCGTCCTTGTCGGGGGAGAGGTTGATCACGCAGTTCGAGATCACCACATCGACCATCGCGTCCTTGAGCGGCACGTCCTCGATCCGGCCCTTGAGGAAGGTGGCGTTGGCAATGCCGGCCTCGGCCTGGTTGCGGCGGGCCAGGGTGAGCATGTCGTCGGTCATGTCCAGGCCGTAGGCCATGCCGTCCGGAGCGACCCGACGAGCCGACAGCAGCACGTCCAGGCCACCACCGGAGCCGAGGTCCAAGACGTCCTCACCGGGGGCCAGTTCGGCCAGGGCGGTCGGGTTGCCACAGCCCAGCGAGGCCGCCAGGGCTGCGGTGAACTCGGTGTCCTCGTCGTACAGGTTGCGGGTGATCGCCGACGCGGCGAACTCGTCGGGGCCGCAGCACGAGGACGCGGCCGGCTCGGCCGGGGCACAACACCCGCCGCCGGAATCGGTCAACGGCAGGTGGTTACGGGCGGCCGCGGCGTAGCGTTCCCGAACCGCTTCGTGAACCTGGTCATCGGTGGTGGGGGTGGCCATCTCGACTCCTTACATAGATGAGTGTCGATCTATAGTACCCACATCACACCCTCAGTCGTCGAGCAGCACCACAACCTTGTCGGTTGCCCCGGGCGTACCGGCCAGCTCGATGGCCTCCAGCACCCGGGAATACGGCAGCACATGACTGATGATCCGGCGGTACTTGTCGGCGTTGGCGATGATGTCGTCGGTGACCTCGAAGATCTCGGTGGGGTAGGCCATCGACATCCTGATGTCGGGTTCGGCGGGCAACAGACCCAGCAGATCGACCTGGACCTTCTCCTTGTAGACCGCCGGAATGCTCACCACGGCACCGAACTTCAGCGAGTCGAAGATGCTCTGCAACCCGGCGGGGGAGCCGGCCGCGTCGATGTAGCCGTCGGTATCGGGACGGACGGTGCCCAACTCACCGCGAGCGCCCTCACCGTGCAGGGCGATCAGCCGCTCACGCAGGTCTTCCTCGGTCGGATTGATCACCACATACGCGCCGATCGCCAGCGCCGTCTCCAGTCGGGCGGGCTGCACGTCGACGACCACCACATGCCCGGCACCCTTCGCCTTCGCGCCGAGCAGGGCCCCCAGCCCGATCGGCCCGGCCCCGACGATGCAGATCTTGGCGCCGGGGTCGGCATCGAGCCGGTTCACCGCATGCAGCGCCACGGCCATCGGTTCATTGAGTGCCGCCACCTCCCACGGCAGGTCGGCCGGAATCACCCGCAACTGCTTACCGGGCGCAGCTTCGTGGACGACCACGTACTCGTTGAAGCCACCCTGGTCGCCGCCCGAGCCGAAGTTGCCGTCGACGAAGGTCATCGTGTCGATCACCACATGGTCACCGACCTCGAAGCCGGTCACCTCGGCGCCGACCTCCACGATCTCACCGGCCGCCTCGTGCCCGAGGGGGTGCCGGCCGGGGTTGCGCCCCAAACCACCGAGCGCGATGTACATATGGTCCGAGCCGCAGATGCCGGACGCCCTCATCCTGACCTTCACGTCACGCGGCCCACAGGTGGGCTCCTCGATCTCGACAATCTCGACCGTGCCGGGGCCGGTCACCATCACACTGCGCATCCGTGGGGCCTTTCATTCGGGTGTGGCGTGAGCGTAGCGAGAAATCGCTCTCTACCGGAAGGTGCCCCCAGCTACCGAGAACACTGTTCAATCAGGTGGCAGCAGGCGACGACCGGGGGCTGGCTTCGACGGGCTTCAACCGACGACCCCGGGCCAGCGCACTGACCGTCCGGGAGCTGGTTTCGACAGGCTCAACCGACGCTCCAGCAACCGTCATCCCTGAGCTGGTTTCGACGGGTCAGCCGACGGCCTCAGACCAGCGCACTGACCGTCCGGGAGCTGGTTTCGACAGGCTCAACCGACGCTCCGGCGCACGCTGGGGACAACGGGTTCGACAGGTTCGACCGACGCCGCTATGCGGACGGGCCGCCGCGCTCGGCGGCAGCGGCTTCGGCTTTGGCGTCGTCGACGGCGGCGCGGGCCATCTCGGCGGCTTCGTCTGCGGTCGCGGCCACGTCGGGGGAGGAGTGCCCCGAGGTCAGTGCCGCCGGGCCGGTTGGATCGCCGACCTCCGGGGCGTCCTCGGTGTCGGTGGCGCCCGCGGGAGCCGGCGCCGCACTCGGCGGCGTGGCTTCGGCCCGGTCGGAGAAGGCCTTGCTGATGGTGGACACGGCTTCGGTGAGTTCGCCGGGCAGCACCCACAACGTGTTGTTCTCGCCGGCGGCCAACTGGGGCAGGGTTTCCAGGTACTTGTAGGCCAGTACCTGCGGGTCGGCGTGGTTCTGGTGCACGGCCTGGAACACCAGGTTGATCGCCTTGGCCTCACCGTCGGCGCGCAGGATGGCGGCCTGCTGGTCACCCTGGGCTTCCAGGATGGACTGCTGGCGGGTGCCCTCGGCGGTCAGAATCTTCGACTGTCGATCACCTTCGGCGTGCAGAATGGCGGCGCGCTTGTCACGCTCGGCCCGCATCTGCTTCTCCATCGCCTCCTTGATGGTGGGCGGGGGATCGATCGCCTTGATCTCGACCCGGTTCACCCGGATGCCCCATTTGCCGGTGGCGTCGTCCAGCACGCTGCGCAACCGGGCGTTGATCTCCTCACGCGAGGTGAGCGTCTCCTCGAGATCCATCGAACCGATCAGGTTTCGCAGGGTCGTGACGGTGAGCTGATCGATCGCCTGCAGGTAGTTGGCGACCTCGTAGACCGCGGCGCGCGGGTCGGTGATCTGGTAGTAGAGCACCGTGTCGATGTTCACCACCAGGTTGTCCTCGGTGATCACCGGCTGGGGCTGGGACGGGAAGACCTGTTCGCGAATGTCGAGTTTGCTGTTGATCCGGTCGACCACCGGGATGATGAAGTTCAGGCCCGGTTGCAAGGTGGTGCGGTACCGGCCCAGGCGTTCGATGTTGTAGCGGTGCGCCTGCGGCACGATCCGGACACCGCTGAAGATCAGGAAAACCACCACCATGACCGCGATGATGATCACAACGAGCGTCGGGTCGGGCATATCACTGTTTCCGTTCAGTTGGGGTCAGGGCAGGAGTTCGCGGGGGTAGACGACCGCGTGAGCGCCATCGATCTCCATCACCTCGACCGTGGCACCCACTTCGATGGTCTGGGTGTCGTCGAAGGGCCGAGCCGTCCAGTCCTCACCGGCCAGCCGAATCAGGCCGCGACCGGCGGACACCTCCTCCAGCACGACCGCGCTTCGGCCGACCAGGGCGTCGGTGCCGTCGCGCAGCAGCGGCGGCTGGCGGCGGTGCCGGCGGGCGATCGGGCGCATGATCAACATGCCGAGGGTTCCGGCCAGGGCGAAGGCCAACAACTGCAACACCAGGCCACCACCGAATCCGGCGACGACGGCCGCCACCATCGCCGCTCCGGCCAGGATGCCGAAGGCGAGTGTGAGGGTGAGGTATTCGGCGACTCCGAGGGCGCCGGCCAGCAACAGCCACAACAGCCAGTGCATGGACTCGTCCCCCTTCGGTGCGACGTCGTTGTCGAATCTACCGGGTCGCACCAAGGTGTGACCGGCTCGCGCCGGACGGAGAATCCGGGCGGGAGGGTCACCGGTTGGGGATGGCTACGATGTCGGTCATGAGCCGCATCTTCACCACCAGCTTCGCCTCGGTGTATCCGCACTACGTCACGAAGGTGCAGAAGAAGGGGCGTACCAAGGCGGAGCTCGACCGGGTGATCGAGTGGTTGACCGGGTTCGATCAGGCGGCTCTGGACGCTCACCTGGCGGGGGAGACCACCTTCGAGGAGTTCTTCGCCGCTGCCGACCTGAACCCGCATGCAGATCTGATCACCGGGGTGGTGTGCGGCGTCCGGGTGGAGGACGTCGAGGATCCGCTGATGCGCAAGATCCGCTATCTCGACAAGCTCGTGGACGAGCTGGCCCGGGGCAAGGCGCTGGAGAAGGTACTGCGCACGCCCTGACCCGGGCGTGTCCCTACAGGCGACCGTCGGCGAGCAGGTCGAGCGGGTTCTGCCAGTCGAGGGAGCCGAGGAAGCCGCCGCGACGGTGCACATCGGAGTGCACGTCGTAGCCGAGCATCGCCTGCACCTCGCGCGGGAAGTTGCGTACCCGGTCGGGCGGGGCGGCGAGGAAGTGGTTCTCCTCGGTGCGCAGCCAGCCGACGCAGTAGCTCAGGTGCAGGCCGCGGCGACGCCGGTCGGTGGTGGTGTTGGCGCCGCCGGCGTGGATGGTCGACCCGAGGTAGATCACCGACGATCCGGGGGACATCTCGGCGGCAACCAGGTCTTCGGGTTGGGCCCGGCGATCGGGATCCCAGAGGTGGCTGCCGGGGGCAACCAGGGTGCCGGCGTCCAGCAGGTTCTCGACGATCACCGCTCCCTGTTCGGTGAGGGCACCCTGGATGTCCTCGATCGGGGCGGTTGCGGGCAGGCGGGTCACCGTGGTCATGGTCGGCCTTCCGGTCAGTGGGGTGGTCGGGTCGGACGTTAACCCGACGGCGCCCCGGTGCCGAATCCCGAACCCGGCGGCCGGAAAGCGTCTGGCTCAGCCGGCGCGGCTCCGCATCACGTCATCGCGGTACGCCGAGAGCTCTTCGACCCACTTCTCCACCGATTGGTTCAGGGTCATGGCCGCGAAGAGCAGGTCGTAGCCGTGGTTGACCGTGCGGGCCCAACCCATCAATTCGAGTTCCTGCTGTTCGGCTGCGGTCGGGGCGTTCATGCCGGCCGGCAGAGCTTCGGCTCGCGGATCGCCCAGGCCGGGCGCAATCGTCCGAGCGCCCTCGCCCAGTCGCATCGCCAGCCGGCGTTGCTCGGGGGTGAGGGTGTTGAGATAGGCCAGAATGTCGAGCACCTCGATACCCAGGCTCTTGGTGTCACCGGCCATCGACACCCCGATCTGCCCGACGTGTTCCCAGGGCACGAAACCTCCCTGTCCGGGTCGGATGCCGGATTCGTCGGCGGTGAAGGTCACGCCGGCCCGGCGCATCTTGATCAGGCCGAAAACCCCGCCCACCCCGAAGAAAAGAATCGCGACCACCCCGACGAGCTTCATCGTCCAGGACTCGCTGAACAGCATGAAGAAGCCACCGATCGTGAAGACGATGATCGTCACGATCAGGAAGGCGAAACGACCGGGCGAGGGCTTGGCCACCAGAACACGCATGGCCCGCATCCTAGGGGGAGTGCGGGCCATGCGTGTCGACATTCGGTCGGATCAGTTCGCCATCATGTCGAAGTTCTGCCCGCCGAGCAGGCCGGTGGCATAGCCGGCCAGCGTCGAGTTCGGGCTGTTCACCACGTGGGCGCGGGCGCCGTGGATGTCGCGCCACATCCGCTGCAGCACGTTCTTGCTGCCCAGCGCCCGGCCACCGGCGTGCTCGAAGACCGCGTCGGCCGAGCGCAGCGCCCGGATGCCGGCCATGATCTGGTCGCGGCGGGTGCGCTGGCGCAGGTCGTTGGGGATCTCCTGATTGTTCTTGACCAGTTCGTACATCTCGATCAGGTTGCCCAGCAGCATCTCGCGGGCTGCGTCGAGGTCGCCGGAGGCTTCGGCGATCGCCCGCAGAATGTGCCAGTCACCCATCACCGGACGGGTCTGTTCGGCGCCGGGCTTGGGCTGCTGCGACTTCACGTACTCCTGGAAGACGCCGAAGCCGATACCGAGCATCGGTGCGGCGACGGTGGAGCCGAACATGGCCGTCCACGGCATCCGGAACAGCGGGCCGGTGTTGATCTCGCGGCCGGGCACGTTCTCGGTGGTCAGGTCGGTCCAGGACAGCACCCGGTGCTCGGGCACGAACGCGTCGGTGACGATGATGTCGTTGCTGCCGGTGCCGCGCAGCCCGATCACGTCCCAGACGTCCTTGACCTCGTAATCCTCGCGGGGGACGAGCACGTGGTACCAGTTCTGCAGGTCCACCACCGAGCCGTCGGTGCCGTCCTCCTTGCGGGCGCCGACGAACACCCACTGGCAGTGGTCGCTGCCGGAGGAGAAGTGCCAGTGGCCGGTCAGCTTGTAACCACCGTCGACCGGCGTCAACACGCCGTGCGGCTGGTAGTGGGAGCTCACCCAGGCATCCGGGTTGTCGCCGAAGACATCGTCCTGGGCCTGTTCGTTGTACAGGCCGACCTGGTAGGAGTGCACACCGACCACACCGGTGACCCAGGCCGAGGCGGGGTCGACCGTGCCGAGCAGGCGAACGGCTTCGTAGAACACCTGGGGTTCGGCCTCGTAACCGCCGCAGCGGGCCGGCTGAATGAGGCGCATCACGCCGGATTCGCGGATCTTCTGCGCGGTTTCGTCGGACAGTTTGCGCAGCTTCTCCGATTCTGCGCCATGCTCGCGCAGCCAGGGCATCAGATCGGCTTGGATGGAATCGAGAACCTCATGTTCGACCTTGATCACGGACGAATCTCCTTGGGAGTCGGCAGCAACAACTGCCCGCCATGATCTTCGAGAAACCCTTACCCGCGTCCGGAATGTCCTTTCCACCGGGAGGGTTTTCTGATTCACCGGCGCACGAGACACGGAGGCGCTGAAGATCGTGTGAGATCTTGTCCGGCCCTTGCGCAACATCTCACACGATGATGGACGACCCGGGCCCCGAGCTCACTCGGGGCGGCGGCGACCGGCCTTGATCTCGGCGCGTCGGCGCTTCGACGCCATGCGTCGCTCCACCGAACCACGGGTCGGACGGGTGGCTCGCCGAGGACGCGGCGGGGGAGCCAGCGCCTCGCGCAGCAACCCGGCAAGACGTTCCCGGGCTGCCTTCCGATTGCGTCGCTGGGAGCGGAACTCCGACGCGTCCACGGTGAGCACCCCGTCGACCATCCTGGTTTCGAGGTTGCCGAGCATACGGTCGCGCTGGGCATCGGTCAGCCCGGGGATGTCGGCAACCCGCAGGCTCAGTTGCACCCGGGAGTCGGTCGTGTTCACGCCCTGACCGCCCGGGCCAGACGCCCGGCTGAACTGCTCGTGCAGCAGGTCGGCGGGGACGACCACGCCGCGCGCCACACCGGGGCCGGCAGGTACGACGAGGTCCGACATGCTCACCGAGCCAGCCTACGGCCACGGTCGATCACGGCTCACGACCTCGGACCGACGCCGCGAACCGAGGCTTTACCACCTTGGTGCTACCAGGGTAGCATTGCAGTATGAAACTGAGCGTCAGCCTGAGCGAGGAGGACCTCGCAGCCCTCGACCGACACGTATCCCAGGCCGGCCTCGGGTCCCGCTCCGCCGGTATTCAGGATGCAATTCGACGATTACCGGACAGAGGCTTGCAGGACGCTTACGCCGAGGCGTGGGAGGAATGGCAAGCCTCCGACGACGGCGCCCACTGGGAGAATCTCGTGCCCGACGGACTCACCGATGCTGCGCGGTGAGATCCGCTTGGTCGATCTCGAACCGGTCAGGGGGAGTGAGACCAACAAGCGCCGACCGGCGGTGCTGGTCAGCAACGATCACGCAAACAGCGTTGCAGCCCGATTGGGGCGCGGCGTGCTCACGGTGGTGCCACTGACCACGAGCCTGAATCGCGTCTTTCCGTTCCAGGTGATTCTGCCGGCCGAGGACACCGGACTGTCCGCGGATTCCAAAGCACAGGCCGAACAGGTGCGTGCAGTGGACGTGGACAGAATCGGAGCAGCCATCGGTCGAGTGCCGGTACACCTGATGGCCGAACTGGACGACGCGCTACGACTGCACCTGCACCTGTGAATGACCGCGCCCATCCTCGCTGCCCGGCGAGTTTCACACCATTGCGGATCGCGACGCGCCGAGGGATCCAAGCGTGTCGCGACCAGAGGTCCGTTGCATCCACGCCGATTAAGGCCATGGACTCTCCAATTCGCGCAGTCGATGTGCCCGTTCTCACGACGCTATCGCGCCCCAGCGATCAGTGTCGCGCTTGGCCTCTGGCGGCTTGAATCACCACATTGATCATCGCGGACGGTAGATGTCGGCACGGTGGGCGATGTGGATCACGAGCACGACCAAGCGTTCATCCAGGATGTCGTAGATGACTCGGTACGGGCCTCTCCGGGCGCCCCAGAGGCCTTCGAGGTCGCGTTGCAAGGGCTTGCCGACCCGTCGCGGGGAGCGTGCGAGGTCGCCGTAGACGAATTCGATGATGGCCGGCACGATACGATGCGGTACGCCGCGGAGGTCACGCTTGGCGGTGCTGGCGAACTCGACCCGATATGGGGCGGCATCGGGCGCGTCGGTCACCGCGCCTGCCGGCGAGGGACGCCGAACTCGGCCCGGATCGCGTCCTCGCTCGAGGTGGTTCCGGCGTCGAGTTCCTGGCGGGCGTCGGCGATATCGTCGAGGACGCCGGGGCGGGAGAGCCAGAACAGTGTTTCTTGCAGCGATTCCCACTCGTCGGCGCCGATGAGCACCGCAGCGGGCGAACCGTTCTTGGTGATCGTCACTTGCTCGTGGGTGATTGACACCGCGTCTACGTACTCGCTGAGTTTGTCCTTGACCTTCGAGATCGGGAGTGTCTGCATACACTCCATAGTAGGCCATGATTTTAGCCAGATGAAGGCTATGTTACTGGCAGGATCATCAGGGCAGGCCGGCCGGCTGCACGTGCAGGGGCGAGAAGGTGTTCGCGAGCAGGTCCAGTGCGAAACAGGGCAGAAAGACCAGGAGGGGACGATTCTCCGGGGATGCTGGGAGGATTCACTCCTCGAGACAAAATGTCATAATGTTGATTATCGGACACTCGTGGGTTAAGGGCACACCCTCACCCGATCCGGTCAGGAAATGCCGTCGAGCAGGGATTCGGCGCTGGACGGGAAACGCAGCAGCATTCGGGCTTCCTCGCTCATCGAGGCGCGCAGCAGCGACCCGGTGCCCGAGGCGGTGATGAAGGCCTCGCGGTTGGGGCCGATGGAGACATTGGTCGGCACCGAACGGGTCGGCAGATCCAGTACGGTAATCCGCTCGCCGGACGGTTCGAGCACGTCGAGGCGATCCGCGGCGGTCAGGGCGACCAGGATGCGTCCGGCCGGGCCGATGGCCAGTCCGTCGGGCCAGCCCTGTTCGAAGCTGTGCAGCAGTTTCGGCGGCGCACCGAGATCGGCCGGGTCGTAGACCAGCAGATTGCGCTGCATGGTGCCGGTGACCAGCAGTTTCCCGGCCGGGTCGAAGCCGATGCCGTTGAGGAACACCGGCCCGTCGGTGACCACCGGTTCGGCCGTGCCGTCGGGCTCGCACACCCAGATCCACCCCTCGACGTGGGACTTCGGGTCGCGGACGTCCATCTCGGCGCGGGTGTCGGTCACCCACAGTCGTCCGTCGGGGCCGAAGGCCAGGTCGTTGGGCGCCCCCATGCCGGTGGCCCAGTACTCGACCGTGCCGTCGCGAATCACCTGAACCCCGGGTTCACACTTCTCCCGGCCGTAGAAGATTCCGCCGTTCTGGGCGACGTACAGCGCGCCGTCGGGCCCCACAGCCAACCCGTTGGGCCCGCCGCCCACCTCGACGCGATCAGCAGGCCCGCCGGCCGGGTCGATGATGTGCACACACCCCTGGTCCATCGAGACCAGGGCCACCCGCCCGTCGGGCATCACCACCGGCCCCTCGGTGAACCCCATCCCGTCGGCCAGCACCTCGACCAGTTCGCTGCCCTGCTGTTGCACGCCACTCCCCCTCGACAGTTGACCATTCAACCAAATGGTTGGGTGTGTCGCGGGTACCCGTTCCGGTGTGACCGTTGGGCCATCCGCGCTCGTTCGGTCAGCATGGCACGTGGGTCCACCCCGTTCGGAAAAGGTTCCACTGGGTGCGCACGGAGTCTTCCGTCACACCTCCGGCGGGCCTCACCCCAGGTGGGTGCGGGCGTTGGTGAACATCCGCCACCAGCCGGTCGCGGCCCGCAGGTCGCCCTCGGCCCAACTGAGCTGGGCGTTGCGCAGCGACCGGTCGGGGTGCACCATCAGCGCGGTGAAGCGCCCGTCGGCGGTGGTCACCCCGGCCAGCCCGTCGGGTGAGCCGAAGGGGTTCGCCGGGTACGCCGAGGTCGGTTGCCCGTGGTTGTCCACGAACCGCACCGCTGCCGCCACCGCACCGGGCACGGCGGTGAACTCGGCACGTCCCTCCGCGCTCGAGACCACCACCGGCAGCCGGGAGCCGGCCATGCCGTCGAAGAACAGCGACGGAGAATCCAGCACCTCCACCATCGACAACCGGGCCTCGAACTGGTCGGAAGTGTTGCGGACGAACCGGGGCCAGCCCTCGGCTCCCGGAATCAGTTCCGCCAGGGCCCCGAACAGTTGGGCACCGTTGTTGATGCCCAGCCCGAAGGTGTCGGGACGGTTGAAGAAGGCAGCGAACATCTCGGCCAGTCGCGGGTTGGTGAGGATGTTCTTCGCCCAGCCGATGCCGCCGCCCAGCACGTCACCGAAGGAGGCGGCACCCGACACCACCAGGCCGGCCACCTCGTCCAGGCCGAACCGGCCCGCCTGCAGGTCACTCATGTGCACGTCGAGCACCTCGAAGCCGGCCCGGTCGAAGGCCCAGGCGGTTTCCACCCGTCCGGTCAGGCCCTGTTCGCGCAACAACGCAATTCTCGGACGAGATCCGGTATCCACCGAAGGTGCGGTGCTGCGCGTGTCGGGCTCGAAGCTCAACCGGGCGTGCAGGCCCGGGTCGTCAGCGGCCGCGAAGGCCTCGTGCTCGGCGTCGGCGGTCACCGGGTTGTCGCGCAACCGCGACATCCGCCACGCCACCTCGTCCCAGGATCGGCCCAGGTCGGTCAACGCCTCGTCCACCATCACCCGGTCGGCGACGCTCACCCGCACCTGCCGGTCGTCCCGGGTCCGGCCGACCCGGCGGGTCAGGTCGGCCGCGCCGTGGGCGGCCAGCACCGCTTCGGCCTCGGCCACGCGATCGGTCGGTACCGCAAGGACGGCACCGAGTTCCTCGGTGAACAGGGCCGCGGTCGAGTCGACAGACAGATCGACACCGGTGGCGCCGGCCAGGGCCATCTCCACCACGCTCGCCCACAGACCGCCGTCGGAGCGGTCGTGGTAGGCCGCAATCAGGCCGTCGGCCCGCAGGGTATTGACCGCATCGACCAGGGCGATCAGTCGGGCCGGGTCGTCCAGGTCGGGTACCGGCCCACCGAACTCGTCGTTGACCTGGGCCAGGATCGACCCACCCAACCGGTTCGCGCCGGCGCCGAGGTCGACCAGCAGCAGGGTCTGCTCCGCCCCGATCTGCGGGGTCAGGGTGCCGGTGACGTCGGGCAGGGAGGCGAAGGCCGAGACCACCAGCGACACCGGTGAGGTGACCTGTTTGGTGGTGCCGTCGGGGTCGGTCCATCGGGCGCGCATCGACAGCGAGTCCTTGCCGACCGGCACACTCACCCCGAGTGCCGGACACAGTTCCATCGCCACCGCGTGCACGGTGTCGTACAGGGCGGCGTCCTCGCCCTCCTCACCGCAGGCGGCCATCCAGTTGCACGAGAGCTTGACCCGGTTGAGGGTGATCGGGGCGGCGAGCAGGTTGGTGATCGCTTCGGCCACGGCCATTCGTCCCGAGGCGGGGGCGTCGACCGCGGCGAGCGGGGTGCGCTCCCCCGAGCTCATCGCCTGCCCGGACAATCCGGCCAGGTCGGTCAGGGTGACCGCCACATCGGCCACCGGCACCTGCCAGGGCCCGACGAGTTGGTCGCGGTGGGTCAGGCCTCCGGCGGTACGGTCCCCGCCGGTGATCAGGAAGCGTTTCGACGCCACGCTGGGGTGGCGCAACACGGCGTGGGCGGCCTCCCGCAACGCGTCGGCGTCATCGAAACGTTCGGTGTCCAGGGCTGGGGTGGTGCGGGTCACCCGGGTGACGTCACGGGTCATCCGCGGTGCCTTGCCGAGCAGCACCTCCAGGGGCATGTCGACCGCCGGGTTCCGTCCCGGGCCCTGCTCGATGCCGTCGTCGGCCAGGACGAGCCGGCCGTCGTCGACGGCCACCCCCAGGACGGTGAACAGGGCCCGTTCCCGCTCGCAGATCTCGGCGAAGGCGGGCAGGGATTCCGGGGCGATGGCCAGCACGTACCGTTCCTGGCTCTCGTTCGACCAGATCTCCTTCGGGGCCAGCCCGGGGTCGGCCACCGGTACCGCCGACAGGTCGAAGCGGGCACCCATCCCGGCGTCGTTGACCAGTTCGGGGAAGGCGTTCGACAGGCCGCCGGCCCCGACGTCGTGAATCGCCAGGATCGGGTTGTCGGCACCCAGCGCGGTGCAGGCGTCGATCACTTCCTGGGCGCGGCGCTGCATGTCGGGGTTGCTGCGCTGCACCGAATCGAAGTCGAGTTCGGCGGTGGTGGTCTCGGCCGCCATCGAGGACGCGGCACCGCCACCCATCCCGATCAACATGCCCGGCCCGCCGAGTTGAATCAGCAGGGTGCCGGCCCCGAACCGCACCTTGTGGGTGTGTTCGACACTGATCGAGCCCAACCCACCGGCACTCATGATCGGCTTGTGATAGCCGCGCCGGACACCGTCCACGGTCTGTTCGTAGACCCGGAAGAACCCGCCCAGCCCGGGGCGTCCGAACTCGTTGTTGAACGAGGCCCCACCCAGCGACGATTGCACCACGATCTCGATCGGGTCGGCGAAATGCGCCGGAGCGCCGTACTGCTGCTGCTCCCAGGGTTCGTCGGTGTCGGGCAGGTTCAGGTTCGACACCATCACCCCGATCAGGCCCGCCTTGGGCTGCGAGCCGCGCCCGGTCGCCCCCTCGTCGCGGATCTCACCGCCCGAACCGGTCGCCGCCCCCGGAAAGGGTGAGATCGCGGTCGGATGGTTGTGGGTTTCGACCTTCATCAGCACATGGGTGTCGCCGGGGCGCTCGGTGAACGCCGACGGCGCGGTGTAGCCGGTGCCCGGGTCGGGTCGGAACCCGATGGTGGGGCCGCCGGCCATGATCGAGGAGTTGTCGGAGTAGGCCACCACGGTGCCGCTGTCGGGCCCGCCGGCCACCGCCTCGGTGTGCCGGATCATCCCGAACAGCGACCGCTCCCCCGGCTCCCCGTCCACGATGAACTCGGCGTTGAAGATCTTGTGCCGGCAGTGCTCGGAGTTCGCCTGGGCGAACATCGTCAACTCGACATCGGTTGGGTTGCGATCCATCCGGGTGAAGGCTTCGACCAGGTAGTCGATCTCGTCCTCCGACATCGCCCAGGCGTGGGTGGCGTTGGCCTGCTCCAGCGCAGCTCGGCCACCGCCGAGCACGTCGATGTGTTCCATCGCGGCCGGTGCGGAATCGACGAACAGTGCGGTCACCTCGGCGAGGTCGCCCAGCACCGATTCGGTCATCCGGTCGTGCAGCAGCGCGGCACAGGCCCGCCATTGCTCGTCGGTGAGCTCCGGGCCGGTCAACGTCACGGTGTATTCGGTGACCCGCTCGACCCGGTCGACCGCGGCCACGCCACAGGTGTGCACGATGTCGGTGGCCTTGCTCGACCACGGGGAGATCGTGCCGACCCGCGGGGTGACCACGAACGTGGCGGTGTGCTCGGCGTCCCCCGGGCCCGGCGCATCGGACGCACCGGTGTCGAGGACGGCGGCGACCGCGCGGGCGTCGGTGTCGGACAGTTCCGTCGCGGACGCGACCAGGTGGACGTGCCGGGCCGTCACGGACCCGACCCCGGGGGCGGCTTCGCGCAGTCGCGGCAGCAGCGCGTCGAGGCGGAACTCGGGGAGGGCCGGGCCGCCCGGGAGCAACATCAGTTCGGGCGCGGGGGTCGAGGAGACCATGGTGGTGGACCCTTCGGTCGGTGGTGCGGTGACGCCCCACAGGCTACCGCCGCGCCCCCGTCGCTCCCCTCCGGGTCAGTCGCCGTCGGGTTTCGGCAGTGGCTGCCACTCCTCGGCCACCGACGCGCTCCAGCGTGGTTCGCGGCGTTCCAGAAATGCCCGGACGCCTTCGCGTGCGTCGGGCTTGCCCATCACCCGGTGGTGGGCCTCGGTTTCCAACTCGGCCACCTGCCGGGCCGAGTAGCCGTGTTCCAGGCAATCCCACAGGATGCGCTTGCTCAGTGCGGCCGACATCGGGGCCACGTGGGTGGCGATGTCAGCGGCGATGGTCAGGGCCCGGTCGAGCACCTCGGCATTGGGTACCGTCTCGGTGGCAATGCCCAACCGGGCCGCTTCGGCGCCGCCGAAGGTGCGGCCGGTGAGCAGCAGATCCGCGGCCACCGCCGCCCCCGCGATCCGCGGCAACGTCCAGTGCGACATGCAGTCGCCCAACACCCCGCGGCGGGCCTGGATCACCGCGTACTTGGCATTGCTCGCCATCACCCGGATGTCGGCGTGCAGGGCGAGGGTGAAACCGATCCCGATCGCGTGGCCGTTGACCGCGGCGATCACCGGGGTGCGCAGTTCGAAGGCCGCCGGGTCGGTCGGGGACGCGCTGAAGGCCTGCGCATCCTCGGGTGCGGCGAACGGGTCGGTGCCGAAATCAGCCCCGGCGCAGAAGGCGTCCCCGGCACCGGTCAGCACGATCGCGCGTACCGCGTCGTCGGCGTCCAGGTCGCGGTAGGCCTCGTTGAGCAGGCGGCCCATCGCCGTGCTGTACGCGTTGCGTTTGTCCGGACGGTTCAGCGTCAACAGGGCCACCCCGTCGCCGACGTCCACCACCAAGTCGCTCATCGGGGCAGCATGGCACGTCCCGGCGACCGGGCCGTTCACCTTTCCCGGCCCGTCGGACATGATGGGGGCATGACAACCGCACTGTTGATCGTCGATGTTCAGAACGACTTCACCGAGGGTGGCGCGCTGGCGGTCACCGGGGGTGATGCCGTCGCGGCCGGGGTCACCCGGCATCTGGCCGAGCACGGTGCGCAGTATGCGCTGATCGCCGCCTCCCGGGATTGGCACGACCCCGACTCGGACAACTCCGGTCACCTGGCCGAAGCGCCCGACTACGTCGACACCTGGCCGGCCCACTGTGTCGCCGGCACCGAGGGCGCGGAATACGACCCGGGGCTGAACACCGAGCCGATCGATGTGCACGTCCGCAAGGGGCAGGGCATCCCGGCCTATTCGGCCTTCGAGGGCCGCACCGACGACGGCGCCACCCTGCTCGAGAAGCTCACCTCGGCCGGCATCACCGATCTGGACGTGGTCGGTCTGGCCACCGATCACTGCGTCCGGGCATCGGCCCTGGACGCGCGGGCCGCGGGCCTCGACGTGCGCGTGTTGTTGGAGCTGTGTGCCGGGGTGGCCGAGGACACCACCGAGGCGGCACTGGCCGAACTCCGCGAAGCCGGGGTCGAGCTGGTGGCGGGCTGACCCGGGTCAGCCGATGGTGAAGCCCTTGAACTCGCCCTCGGGGTCGGTCAGTTCGGTTTCGACCTTGGTGACCTGCCCCGGCCCCGCTCCCCCGCGGATCGCACCCAACAACTGGCCCAGATTCTCGCGGGTACCCTCGGCGACCACCTCGACCGTGCCGTCCAGCAGGTTGTGTGCGTACCCGAGCAGACCCCGGGGACGCGCCTGGGATTGGACGAACCACCGGAACCCCACGCCCTGGACGTGTCCGTGCACGACCGCCTTCAACCGCATCGTCTCGGAATTCCCCATGACCGGGAACATACCCGGCCCGGCCACGTCGATCACAGCCCGCGTACCGGGTGTAGCCAGAAGTTCACCGGCCCGTCACACCCCCTGGGCCGGCGGCACCGACGACCGAGCCCGAGAACAGAAACCATGACCACTGCCCCGCCCTGCCCCTGCGACACCGGTAAGCCCTACCCGCAGTGTTGCGGCCGGTTCCATGCCGGACGGCCCGCGCCGATGGCGGTGTCGTTGATGCGTTCGCGCTATGCCGCCTTCGCGATGGACCTGCCCGGGTACCTGCTCGACACGTGGCACCCGACCACCCGGCCGGAGTCGATCTCCCTCGATGCGGATCGGCGCTGGACCGGGTTGACGATCGAACACACCGAGGGCGGCAAGGCCTGGGACGAGGACGGGGTCGTGCAGTTCGCCGCCGCCTGGGAGTCACCCTCGGGTGCCACCGGGGTGTTGCGGGAACGCAGCCGGTTCACGATGGTGGACCAGCGCTGGTACTACGTGGGCGGCATGCTGATCACCGAATGACCGAAATATCCCAATCGGTCACCGGCACCGCGTCCTTGCCGCAGGAGGCCGGCAGATCCGGCCAGTTGCCGCGTTCCTCCACCTGCACCAGCCAGGTGTGACCCCCGGGGCGGCTGACCTCGACCAGCCCGTCGTCGCGCATCTCGGTGCGGAACACGCCCAGTTTCAGCTCCCCGACCAGTTGCCGCACATAGTGCTCGGCCGCCTGGGCGATCGGCGCCAACCCCGACAGGCCCCGGTTGTGGGCATCGTCCAGCAACAGCGCGGCGAACTCGCCGCGCTGGGCGGCCGCGTCGATGGCCAGCACGGCCAGTTCCGCGTCCAGCCTCGCCAGGGTGAGGCCCCACGGCAGCAGCACCCCGGTCGGGGCGAACCGGTGTCCGCCGGTGTGGTTGGTTTCCCACACCGCGCCGGGACGCTGCCCGGCCGCGTCGACCGCAACCGGACGGCCACGCAGCGCACAGCACAGGTCACGTTTGCCGTTGGTGCACACCAACAGCACCGGTTCGTGGGCGACCTCGAGTTCGGGCAGCGCGGCCAGCACCGCGTCGGGGGTCGCGCCGGTCAGCAGCCGCCAGTCGAACTCCAGCAGCCGGGCCGGGTCACCGACCCGGCCGGTCACCATCCAGGGGGTACCGGTCAACCCACCGGCCAGGTACACCCGTCGTGGTTCGTCGGCGATGTCGGCGTGTTGGGCCGGGTCGCGCAGCAGGGCGAACCGGGCACCGACCTGCTTGGCCAGGGCTTCGAACCGGGCTCCCAGGTCGGGGTCGAGATGGGATTGGGTCGGCGCCAACCGTCCCCAGGC
>JAAYAO010000129.1 GCA_012719335.1 Propionibacterium sp.
CAGGCACGGCGGAGGTCGGGGGGAATCACGTCGGTTGAGCGGGGCCCGTTGGGCCTGTGTTGAAACCAGTGGGGCGATGAGGGCGAAGTCGTCCATTGTGGTGACCGTCGTGACTGAAGCCTCAAGGATGACGGCCACCGCGACCACTATGGCTTCGACAGCGTCCAGGCTTGCGGGTTCAGTCATTGGTCGGCAGGTGCCGCACTCGACGTTTCCGGGTGCACCGCCGGGGACGGTGATGCCGATGGGAGTGCGTCAGGCGCTGAAGCCCGGGTCACGGTGCAGGAATGGGCGTGAGTCATCCACAGGAAGAAGGGGACGGCGAGAGTTCTCCACAATTGCCTCGGTTCCGGGGGAAGTTTCGTGGCTGGGTGCCCACCGTCATGGGTATGAGGATCGTTGACTTGAGAATCCCGGCCCGGGACCAGTTGGGCAATGTGGTGTGCACGTCGGTGCTGCAGGCCAACGGCGCAACCCCCGCCGACATCCGCACCTGGGTGCGCCGGGGCGAGATCACGCGGTTGCGACAGGGCTGGTATGCCTTGGCGGAGGCCGATCCGGACGTGGTGCGGGCGGTGCGGGCCGGGGGAGTGCTGGGCTGTGCCTCGGCGCTCACCTTCTACGGCGGCTGGGATCTGCACGACAACCGGTTGCACAGCTATCGCACCGGCTGGGCGCAACGGGAGCCCCTACCCAGGCTGCCGTCCTGTCCCGCCCCATTTCCGCGCCGTCGGATGAACCGGGCCGTGGTGCCGCTGGAGCTGGCCGTCGCCCAGGCCCGGCTGTGCCTGACGACCGAGCAATTGGTCACCCAGGTGGAGTCGTTGATGACCGGCCGCTGGATCACCCCCTCGAAAGCCGCCGAGTTGCTCGGCAACCTCGCGCACAAGCTGGACATCTCCGACTCCGGCACCGAAACGATGGTGCGGATGCGCCTTCGAGGCCGGGGTATCAAGCTGCGGCCGCAGGTGCACATCCCGGGCGTGGGGCCGGTGGACTTCCTGATCGGCGACCGACTGGTGCTCGAAATCGACTCACAGGCACACCATCGCAGCGCGTCGGCCTATCACCGCGACCGGCAGCGAGACCAGCGTCTCGCGGCGATGGGGTACCTCGTGATCCGGGTGACCTGGGAGCAGGTGTTCTTTCAGTGGGGTGAAGTGGACGCGGTGCTAACCACGTTGATCGCCGGGCGGCGGCATCTGGACCGCCGCTCCCGCGCCCGAAGCGCCGCTGCCTGAGCGTCCTCGGGGGAGTCGGGGCCCGGGCGGTTTGAACGAGACGGTGACGATGATCGCGATGGCCAGAAACACGATGCCCATGCCGCCGAGCAGCACCACCACGAACCATCGGTCCCAGAAGGTGTCGACGTAAGCGCTGCCCGGGTCTCCGGGCGGGTAGGCCACGGGCACGTCAGCGCCGATCGGCTTCGGATTCGAGGATGCAACGCCGCTGCGGATCTCGAATCGCCGGCCGTCCTCGGCCTGAAACTCGATGATGACGTAGGCGGTGTCCCCGTCATTGCTCCACCGGTGTTCCACCACGACACCCATCGTCCGAACGTGGTCCTGGGTGCCGGTCTGCCGCAGCGCGAAAAGGCCCGCGAGCACCAAGAGAATCAGTGCCACCCCACCGAAGATGTAGAAGAACAGGTTGCTCGACCTACCCGCTGCCATGGGCATACTGTACGGCCCGGGTTCCCTGCGGGGGTGCACTTCGCGCCGGAACCAGAGAAGAGCCCGCGAAGCCCGTCACCTCGCTGAGGGTTGCCTGCCGGCGAGTCCGGGTCCCGGTGTTCCGCTCAACCGCGGTACACGGGCTGCGATCGTGATGCCGACGAGCTAGGGCCACCCCGAGCACTCGTAATGACTAAGACCGCAAGCCTGATCGCTGCCGAAGCCGTATTGGTTGCGATGAGCGTCATTCTTGAGGGTTCAGTCATCACAGTGGGCGCCGGGGGCTGGACCGAGTGGCGGCGGCAAGGTGTTCGCTCTTGACCTCCGCATCTTCGTTGGTGACTGAAACCGCGAGCCTCAGCGCTGTCGAAGCCGTATTGGTTGCGGCGGCCGCCATTCTTGAGGTGTCAGTCATAGTGGTCGAGTTGGCTTGGCTTCCTGCTGGTTTCGACACGGGCCCTACGGGCCCTGCTCAACCGGCGGATTGAATGGTACGGATTGCATCCTTGAGGGCACAGTGGGCGCTCTCATTGTCGTGGTGGTTTGGACACGGGAACTACGGGCCCTGCTCGGCCGGCGTGATTGCCCCGTTCTACGCCGTGACTGAAAACGCAAGCCTCGACACTGTCGAGGCCATAGTGGTCGCGGTGGCCGTCATTCTTGAGGGTTCAGTCATTCTTGGGGCTTCAGTCACAACCATGGGCGGTTCGCTCTCAACGTCCCGAGGTTTCACTTCGACAGGCTCAGTACGAGCGACATGGGCCCTGGGCGCCCTGCTCAACCGGCGTACTGGCCTCGACTGTCACCTTCTTGAGGGTTCAGTTTTCTGGGTGGGTGCCGGGGTCGGGTGTCGGCGGACGTGGCCGACTTGGGTTGCGGGCGGGCGCGCCGGAACCGAATGCTGCTGATGCGGGTGGCCAGCGACAGGTAAGTTACTGGGCAGTAGAACTCGCGGGTAGTTACACCGGTGTGATTCATCCACATCTGTGGATAACTCTGTGAAAAGGGTGCGAAGAAGTCCCGGCTAGGGTGGCGCCATGATCACCGACGTTGACTTTGGCCACTTGGAGCGGGCGGTCGATTTGGCCGAGGCAGCGCTCACGGCGGGGGACGAGCCCTTCGGGTCGGTGCTGGTCTCGGCGACCGGCGAGGTACTTTTCACCGACCACAACCGGGTCTCCGGTGGAGACCGCACCAGGCACCCGGAGTTCGCGATCGCTCGCTGGGCCGCCGAACACCTCACTCCGCAGCAACGGGTGACCAGCACCGTGTACACCTCCGGCGAGCACTGCCCGATGTGCGCAGCGGCCCACGCCTGGGTTGGGCTGGGGCGCATCGTGTACGCGTCGTCGTCCGAGCAGCTCACCGCTTGGCGTGCCGAGATCGGCGCCCCGGATTCCCCGGTCGCTCCGTTGCCGATTCAGCAGGTGGCTCCGGGGCTGACCGTGCACGGCCCCGAGCCTCGGCTCGCCCAGCGGGTCCGCGGATTGCATGAACGACGCCGGCGGGAGTCGCCGCATGACTGAACTGCACGGCTGACCGTGCACGGCCCCGAGCCTCGGCTCGCCGAACGGCTTCGCGGATTGCATGAGCGCCGCCGGCGGGAGTCACTGCGCGACTGAACCGTACGGCTGAACCGCGGGACGGGCCCCGGTCGAGCCCCGAATCGATCCCCGAGGATGCAGCCGCAAAGAAAACCCGCGAAGAACGATCCGCGAAGGCCTCAGAGGCCGGCGGTCACCGTCACCCGTACTGGGTCGGCCAGCTTCAGCGCCCCCAGCATCGCGCTGAACGGCTTGATGCCGAAGTCGCTCTGCACGATGGTGCCAGTGAGCACGAACTGCTCGCCGTCCCGGGCGATCTCGAGCGGCAGCGGCCCGGAGCGTCCGTTCAGGGTCAATGTGCCCTCGACCCGGGCGGCCTCCCAGGTGCCGGTGACCGACTGCGCGGTGTACTCGGCCCTCGGGTGCTTGCCGGTGTTCAGCGACTTGGCCGCGTTCTTGATGATCTCGCGGCGATCCTTGTCCGACAGGGGTTTGGCCCCACCGGAGCCGTCCACCACGGTCAGCGAGGTGAGGTCGATCTCGGCGGTCACCGCACAATCGGCGACGTCTTCGCCGACGGCGACGGTGGCCGACCACGTGCCGACCTCGATGGTCAGATCATGGCCGAGCATGCCGGCCACGCCCTCGCGGGCGGTGTGCAGGAGCATCCGCCCATTGGCGGCGGTGAGTGTGTACGTGCCTGGTTCGGGTTTCACCCCTCCAGTGTGCGGCACGGCCCGGACGCCCGCCCGCCGAGGTTCGGTCCACCGGGAACCCGCTTGCCAACCGGACGGCCCGCCCGCCATCGTCCGATCATGGGAACCCCAGCAGAAGTACAGATCACCAACCTGATCCACCGCTACGCCCACTACATCGACACCGCGCGCTTCGAGGATGCGGCCGACCTGTTTCGACGGGCCGTGGTGGTGATGGGCAACCGTGAGCTCGACGCCGACGGCGCGCTGGAAGGCTGGCGCCGAACCATCGTCCTGCACGACGGGCTACCGCGCACCCACCACCTGATGCACAACGTGATCATCGACTTCGATGCCGACGGCACCTCGGCGGTGGTGGAGACCAAGTACACCGTCTTCCAGGGGCTGGACGGGACGATCCAGCCGGTGATCACCGGCGGCTACCACGACCGGTTCGGCTCCGAGAACGGCGAATGGTTCTTCACCCGCCGCGAGTACTGGATGGGCCTGACCGGTGACCTGTCCCGGCACGTCAGCTACGAGCTCCCCCGGGAATAGCCCGGACGGCGAGGGCTGACCGCGCACCTGATGCCCGTGGCCGGCCTCGCACGCCCGCAGAGGTCATCCGAACCTCATGCGAACCTGGGTTGGACGGCCCACAGCCCCCGATGCCGAGCACCCCCCCCGGGGGCAACCGGCATCCCGGACGGGGCGCTCAGTCCAGGTCGACGAGTTTGTCGTTGCCGGAGGTGACGATCGGCTTGAGCGACTCCGACTTCTTGGACGCCCCGACGACCGCGGCGCCGATCGCGGTGGTCAGCGGGATGGCGAGCACCAGGCCGATCGAGCCGACCAGGGTGCGCAGGATCTCGACGGCGAATTCCTCCGATTCGATCACCTGCAGCAGCGGCCGGTTGTAGATCGAGATCAGCAGCAGCACCGACAGGCTGGCACCGGCGGTGGCGAACACCAGGGTGTACACCGACGAGGCGATGTGGTCACGGCCGATCCGCATCGCCCGACGGAAGATGTTGCCGCCCTCGGGATCGGTTTCGGCGAGCTCCCAGACCGCGGACGCCTGGGTGATCGTCACGTCGTTCAGTGCACCCAACCCGGCCAGGATCATGCCGCAGATCACCACCGAGGTGAGCTGCATGTCGGGGGCCGAGGCGAGCAGCACGAAATCGTCCTCACCACTGACACCGGTCAGGTGCCCCCACGAGGTCGCCACCCAGCCGAGCAACGCCGACAACCCCAGGCCGAAGAGGGTGCCGACCAGTGCGGTGGTCGTTCTGGTGCTGAACCCATGGGCGGCGTACAGCACCACGAACATGATCGCCGACGAGCCGATCAGGCCGACCAGAATCGGATTCGCCCCGGAGATCAGGGCCGGGAACATGAACTTCACCATGATGAAGCCGGCGAACCCCAACCCGATCATCGAGATGAAGCCCCGCAGCCGGGCGACCGCGACAACGGCCACCATGAAGGCCAGACCGTAGATGATCAGCGGAATCGAGCGGGAGAAGTCGGAGAACTGGTAGGAGGCCGGCCCACCCTCGACCGGGATCCGGAAGATGCGCACCTTCTGGTCGACCTCGGCACCCGATTGATAGTGCGCCGCGGTCAACTGCAACTGCACCTGCTCGCCGGTTTCGGGCCCGCTGGTCACCTCGACGGTCAGGTCGGCGCAGGGCGCTTCCCGGCTGCCCGAGCCACCGCCCTCCACCCCCGAACAGTCGACCTCGGCGACCCCGACGATCCGTCCGTCCTCGATGGTGACGCCGTCGACGGTGTAGGCGGACGCCTCCTGCTGGATGTGTTCCTCGACGTTGCCGGGCCACATCACGATCAGCCCGACCAAGGTCCACACCCCGATCGGAATCAGGATCACCATCATGATCCGCAGGGCCTTGCGCTGCCGGGCGAGGGTTTCCTCGCTCAGCTCGCCCTTCGGAATATGTGAATGTGAATGAGCCATCGGTTAAGCCTCGGTCTCGACTTCGGGGATGCAGACACGCTACCCCTACCCGAGAGTTGTGTCGTCGGCTGCCTCGAGTTGGTGCGGCAACTCCATCGAGAACTCCGCCCCACCCTCGGGCCGGTTCCGGGCCCGCACGGTGCCGCCGTGGCGGGCCACGGTCTGGGCGACGATCGACAGACCCAACCCGGTGCCGGGGGTGTTGCGGGCGGTTTCGGCCCGGAAGAAACGGTCGAAGACCTTGGTCAGATCGTCCTCGGGGATGCCCGGCCCGTCGTCGCACACGCACAGCCGGCCGTCCCGCAGTTGCACGCAGATGGTGCCGCCCTCGGGGCTGAACTTCACCGCATTGTCGAGCAGGTTCAACACCGCCCGCTCCAGCGAGTCGGGCTCGCCCATCAGCCGGTAGGGCTCGAGGGACACGTTGAAGTTCAGCCCGGGCCCGCGCAGCCGCACCCGGTCGAGGGCTTGTTCGACCACGTCGGCCAGGTCGATCGGTTCGGGTTCGGGGGCCATCCCGTCCTCGCGGGTGAGCAGCACCAGGTCGCCGATCAGTGAGGTGAACTCGGCCAACTGGGCGGCGATGTCCTTGAGGATCTCCCCGCGGGCACCCTCGGGCAGCATCCCGGCTTTCTCGTCGGCGACCAGCAGTTCGATGTTGGTGCGCAGGCTGGTCAGCGGGGTGCGCAGCTCGTGGCCGGCGTCGGCGATCAGTTGCCGTTGCCGGTCGCGGGAGTCGGCCAGGGTGCGCAACATGGTGTTGAACGAATGGGTCAGCGAGCCGAGCTCGTCCTGATCGCGGACGGTGATCGGACGCAGGTCGTCGGTCTCGGTCACCCGGGCCACCGCGGCCGACAACCTCCGCAACGGACGCAGGCTGGAGCGCGCCACCCGGTTACCGATGATGCTGGCCGCCGAAATACCGATCAGCCAGGACACGAAGAGCACCACCAGCAGGGTGCGCAGAATGCTGTCGTAGGGGGCGAGCGGGCGGCCGACGACCAGCGCGTAACGGCCGTCCAGACCGTCCAGCGGGACGGCGGCGATGCGTTGTCGCTCACCGGTGACGGTGAAGCCGCTGCGGGTGGACGAGCCGGCCTGCAGGCGGGCGATCGCGATGTCCTCGTCGCTGATCATCAGTTCGCCGGCCGGCCCGGAGGAGGACAGTGCGACCGAACCATCGGCCCGCACCAGCGAGACCAGCACGTTGATGCTGCGCACGTTGTCCTTGCGCAGCCCGCCCATCGTCCGGTAGTCCTCGACGATCGGTGCGGCGGCCTGGTTCGCCGCCTGCAGCAACTCCCGGTCGAGCTGTTGGTAGATCGCGATTCGGGCAACGACGTATCCGGCGATGGCGGTGATCGCCACCGCCGCCATCACGGCGACCGCGGTGAGTTGAAAGACCCGGCGTTGCAGCGGCGCTGTGCTACCCCGGTTGCGCCGGCGCTCACCCGCCGGGCGGTTGATCACGGCGGCGTGTCACGCAGCACGTAGCCGACGCCGCGCACGGTGTGGATCAGCCGGGGTTCGCCGTCGGCCTCGGTCTTGCGGCGCAGGTAGCCGATGTAGACCTCGAGGGAGTTGGCGGTGGTCGGAAAGTCGAAACCCCACACCTCGTGCAGCAACCAACTGCGGTCGAGCACCCGGCGCGGGTGCTCCATGAAGGCCCGCAGCAGGGCGAACTCGGTGCGGGTCAGGGTGATCGAGCGGCTGCCGCGCAGCACCTCGCGGGTTTGCGGGTTCAGGGTCAGGTCGGCGAAACCGAGGCTGGACGCGCTCGGGTCCTCCGATTCGCCCTGCCGTTCGGTGCGCCGGATCAGGGCCCGCAACCGGGCCAGCAGCTCCTCGAGGGAGAAGGGTTTGACCATGTAGTCGTCCGCGCCGGCGTCCAGGCCGTCGACCCGGTCGTCCACCGCATCGCGGGCGGTGAGGATCAGGATCGGCACGTCGTTGCCGGTGGAGCGCAGCATCTTGGTGGTTTCCAGGCCGTCCAGCCGCGGCATCATCACGTCCATGATGACGGCCTCGGGGCGGGTCGCCGACAGGCGGGCGAGGGCCTCCACCCCGTCGGCCGCGGTGGCGACCTCGTAGCCGCTGTACTGCAGCGACCGCGCCAACGATTCGCGCACACCCTTGTCGTCGTCGACTACCAGGATCTCCATACCCGAACCCTAATCTCGTGTTGTGGCGTCGTCGTCGCCGGCGGCGGCGCGTTGCCTGAGAAGATCATCAACATGGGCCATGATGCCCGGCATCGCCGCCTCCAGGGCGGCAAGAGTGTCGTCGAAGCCCGCTTCCTCGCCGTACCACGGATCCGGCACGCCGGAGCCCGGTTCGGCTTGCGGGTCGAAGTCGGTGAGCAGCGCCAGTTTGTCGTCGTCGGCCCCCAGCTTGCGCAGGTGGACGAGGTGGCGGTTCTCCATCGCGATCAGCAGGTCGGCATCGAGGTCGTCGGGGGTGACCTGCCGGGACACGTGGTCGACGCAGCGGTAACCGGAGCGTTCGAGGCGGCGGGCGGCGCGGAAGTCCATCCCGGCGCCCTGGTTCTCACGGGTGACGGCCACCGACGACCATTCGACCGGCCGATCACCGGCGTGACGTTCGGCGATCCGTTCGGCCATCGGGGAGCGGCAGATGTTGCCGAGGCAGACGAAGACCACCTTGACCGGGGCCGTCATCGGCGCGCCTTCTTCTTGTCGTCACCGAACACCTTGAGCGCCACCATCGACACCAGGGACACCACGACCGAGCCTCCAATAGCGTTGAGCAGGTCCTCGACGTGCCAGCTTACGCCAAGGACGCCGGCCAGCCAGGAGGTCAGCAGCATCACCACGGCGTTCACGATCAGCAGGAACAGACCCAGGGTGAGCAGGATCAGCGGCAGGCTGAGCAGCTTCAGGACGGGTTTGGCCAGAGCGGTGACCAGGGTGAAGATCACCGCCACCAGGGCCAGGGTGATGGCTTGTTCGGTCAGGGTTCCGTCGGCCATCGTGATGCCGGGCAGCAGCCAGGTGGCGGCGGCGAGGCCCAGCAGGGCGGCCAGGTAACGCGCGATCATGTCACCCATCGTGCCCGGGCCCACCGACAGTCACATCGGGGGTCACCCCGAGCGCACCCGGGGGTTGCCCATGGCCCGGCACGTCGGTCGAGCCCGGGCACGTCGGTTGAGCCCGGAACCGGGGCACGATGCTTCTATGTTTGTCAAGCGGCGATGAGCATGGGTTCGGGTTGGTTGTGTGGGGTGTTGCTTGCCGCGGGGTGGGCTTGGTTCAGGGTTCGCCAGATAGTGCGGGCGAGATAGGTTTTCAGGGCTCGGTAAGCGCGTTTCTTGTTCTTGCCGTCGGGGCAGCGTCGGGTGATGTAGTCCTGGGTTTCGGGGAGCCGGCAGCGGCTGATCATGATGGAGTGCAGGGCCCGGTTGAGGCGTCTGTCGCCGCCGCGGTTGAGTCGGTGGGCGTGGGTGTTACCGGAGTGGACCGGGATCGGGCTGGTCCCGGCGATCGCGGCGAATGCCGCGGCGGTACGGATCCGGCCGGGGTGGGACCACACGGTGTAGATGATCGCGGCGTTGATGATCCCGACCCCGAACAGTGTGAGGAGTTCGGGGACGTGGCGGGTGACGAACCCGCGGAGGTGTTTCTCGTTGGTCTTGAGCTGGTGGTCGATGGTGCCGATCTCGCGGGCGTAGTCGATCGCGAGGGTGCGGATCGTGGCCATGTGGTCGGGTTCGTGACGGGCCCGCCAGGCCGCGATTTGGCGGATCGTGGCCCGGCTCAGCCCGTGTCGGGCGTCGATGCCCAGGTCGTGGACCCGCAGCAGAGCGAGTAGGGCGTTGAGGGTCGCGGTGCGGGCGGTGGTGAGTTGATCGCGGCGGGTCAGGAGTGCTTGGACCGCGGCCCGGTCCCCGTCGGCACGGCGATCACGCAGCGCGGTGAGGGGTTGGGCCGCGGTGGTGCGCGCAGCCAGGATCGCGTCGGCGGGGTCGGTTTTGCCGGTGCCGCGGATCCGGGCCACCGAGGGGGTGGGGGCCTCGACCACCCGGTATCCCGCCGCGGACGCGGCCCGGGCCAGACCGGCGCCGTAGGAGCCGGTGCCCTCGGCACTGATCACCACCGACTGGTCCCCGGTGTGGTGGGTGATCCAGGCCAGGGCCCGGGTGATCCCGGTGATCGTGGTCGGCAACGTGATCTGGGCCACCACCGCGCCGGTCGCGGTGCTGATCACCCCATAGGAATGGGTACGGGCGTGGGTATCGACCCCCACGACGAACCTGTACGCATCTGCCACGATGGTCATGGCGTTGTTCTCCTGTTCTGGTGGACGAACGGCGTCAGCCGGTGTCGGCCCGGGACAGCGGAAACACCACGAGGCAGGACTGTAATGAGTCACACCCCCTCTGCGGGGGTGGACAGGCTTCTGATCAAGCCACCGTGGTGGGTGCCCAGGGCCGGCACCGGCACCCCATCGATAAACCCTCAGATCGCGTCCAAGACACCCCGCAGGGGTCAGTCGGTTGACGAGAAAGATCCATCAAC
>JAAYAO010000130.1 GCA_012719335.1 Propionibacterium sp.
CGAAATACGACTGCCCGGCCCCCGCCGCCACGATCAGCGAGTCGTAGGAGGTGACCGATTCGCGTTCGTGGAAGCGATGCCGGACGGTGCGGGCGCTCAGGTCGAGGTCGGTGACCAGGCCGGTGAGCACGGTGACATTGCGCTGTCGCTTCAGCACCTCCCGGGTGGACGGGGCGATCGCCCCCTCCGACAGGATTCCGGTGGCCACCTGGTACAGCAACGGCTGGAACAGGTGGTGGGTGGTCTTCGCGATGACGGTGACGTCCACGTCGGCGCGCTTCAACGCCTGCGCCGCGAACAGGCCACCGAAGCCCGACCCGATGATCACCACATGGTGCTTTGCCATGACTCATTGTCACCGCTGGGGCCCCGGATGCAAAGGCGGCCGGTTGGGCCCTCACCCCCGGGGGTGAAGTCGATTTGTCACCGTGATGGGTGTCACAATGGGGCCATGACCGAGCACGACACGTTCGAGTTCCGCGGCGACTGGTCCGGGCAGGTGGTGGCCACCGCGATCCACACCGGCAATCGGATCCGGGCCGACCTGACCGACAAGATGGCGCTGCCCGACGACGTTCGGTTCCGGGAGGAGGACCCCTTCACCGACCTGATCGGGGCCCGGATCCCGGCCCGCGTGGTGGTGCACACCTCCCGCTTCGAGGTCGACCTGAACCGGCCGCGCGACGGCGCGGTGTACCGCTCACCCGACGAGGCCTGGGGGCTCGACATCTGGCGTGATCCGCCGCTCGACGCGCCCGCGGTCGAGAAGTCGCTGGAAACCTATGACGCCTTCTACGAGGAGTTGGCGACCCGCTTCGACGCCCTCGCCGCCCGCGGCCCGTTCCTGGTCTTCGACGTGCACTCCTACAACCACCGCCGCGATGGGGCCGACGAACCCGAGGCGCCGCTGGAGGAGAACCCGGAGGTGAATGTCGGCACCGGATCGCTGAACCGTGACCGATTCGGATCGGTGGTGGACGCCTTCACCGACGCGCTGAAGGCCCAGGACTGCGCCGGGCTGGACGTGGAAACGAACCACCTCGACGTGCGCGAGAACATTCGCTTCAAGGGCGCGAACCTGGCCCGCTGGACCCACGAGCGGTACCCCGACACCGCGGTGGTGCTGGCCCTGGAGTTCAAGAAGACCTTCATGGACGAATGGACCGGCGAACCCGACCGGCACCGCATCGACCGGCTGGCCGAGGCCCTGGCCGCGACCGTCCCGGCGGTGGAACGAGCCCTGGCGGCGCTCCGGTGAGCGCCGGGGCCCGATCCGGCGAGACCGAGGTACTGGAACGGGAGACCCTGTCGGCGGCCGACCTGGCGGCCGACCACCTGATGTCGGGCCTGGCCGAGCAGGTGCGGTTCCTGTTGGAGGTCACCCCGGTGAACGCCGACGAGGTGAAGGCGGAGTTCCTGGCCGACCCGAACCACGACCCGGTCTTCCACTATCGCGATCTGGACGTCCACCCCGACGTGCTGGCCGCCCAACTGGCCGCCCTGCCGCTGGACCATGTCGAGGACCCGACCGTCGGCAACCTGCTACGCGCCCGGCACCGGGAGATGGAACTGCGCGTGGAGATGCTGCGCGCCCGCGACACCCCCGACTTCCTGGCGCTGTCGATCGAACAGTACGGCGGGGTGCTGCCCCGGTTGCGCGATGTGGCCACCGACCTGCTGGAACGGCTGCCCACCGGTCAACTGGACGCCGAGAAGGTGGGCGCGGAGGAGTTCCTGGCCGCCGCCCTGGCCGAACTCGACTACTACCGCGACCTCGACCCCGATGTCGGCATTCACGCCGAGATCCGCGATGACGTCACCGGCGTGCTGGTCGACGGTGACACCCTGATGATCTCGACCAACGCCGCGATCGCCCAGCGTCGGGTGAACGCGCTGCTGCAGCACGAGGTCGGCACCCACCTGGTCACCCAGGTCAACGGCGCCAACCAGCCGTTGAAGATGCTCGGCTCCGGGCTGGCGCACTACGACGAGACCCAGGAGGGTCTGGCGGTGCTGGCCGAGGTCGGCTGTGGCGGCCTGACCGCGCCCCGACTGCGGCAACTTGCCGCCCGGGTGGTCGCGGTGGATTCCCTCACCCACGGTGCGACCTTCGTCGACACCTTCCGCCTGCTCACCGGGGCCGGGATGCCCGAGGGTGGCGCCTACCTCACCACGATGCGGGTGTACCGGGCCGGCGGATTCACCAAGGACGCGGTGTACCTGCG
>JAAYAO010000131.1 GCA_012719335.1 Propionibacterium sp.
ATCGAGTTTCGCTCCCTGCAGGAAAACATCGACACCGGGTCCTCGGGCGGGCGGCTGGTGTTTCACATCTTCGCCTCGCTGGCGGAGTTCGAACGAGACCTCATCTCCGAACGCACCCACGCCGGCCTTGAAGCCGCCCGAGCCCGTGGCCGTAGAGGTGGGCGTCCGCCGTTGTTGTCCGGGGACAAACTGCGCACCGCCCGCAAGCTCTACGAGCAACAAGACATGACCGTCGCCCAAATCGGCGAGGTCCTGGGGGTCAGCCGCACCACCGTCTACCGAGCGCTGCAACGCGGGGCCGATAAGCCCCCGGCTCCGCGCCGACAGAAGTCGACGACGGCGTAGCAATGAGCGGGGGCAGTGAACCTCAAGGTTCGATCGGCGCCCCCGCTGGTGCGAAGACTGCCGCGGCCCGATGGCAGGTCCTACGCCAACACGTGGAGAGCGGGGTCCCGCTGACCCAGTTGGCCGCAGCCGAAAAGGTCGGGGAACGCACTTTGCAACGCTGGCTCGCCGCGTATAGAAAGGGCGGGATCGCCGCGCTGGCTCCGGCAACGCCACCCAAGCGTGGGCGGCGCACCCACCCAGACCTTGTGGCCTACATCGAAGGCCTGGCGCTGAGTACGCCTCGGCCGTCCACCGCGGCGATCTTCCGCAAGGCCGCCACGACCGCCACCCGCCGCGGATGGCCGATGGTCTCCGCGAGCACCGTGCGGTCCATCGTGACCGGTCTGGATCCCGGCATGGTGACCTTGGCTCACCAGGGCGCAGCGGCCTACCGGGACACCTACGAGTTGGTGTGGCGCCATCGAGCCGAGCGGGCCAATGCCACCTGGCAGGCCGACCACACCGAACTCGACATCCTCATCCTCGACGCCAACGGGCGGCCCGCCCGGCCGTGGTTGACCGTCATCCTCGACGACTACTCCCGGGCGGTGTGCGGCTACATGGTCTTCCTCGGTGCACCCTCGGCGATGAACACCGCGCTGGCGTTGCGGCACGCGATCTGGCCGAAGAACGATCCGAACTGGCCGATGTGCGGCCTGCCCGATGTGCTCTACGTCGATCACGGGACCGACTTCACCAGTCACCATCTCGCCCAGACCGCCAATGACCTGCATTTTCAGATCATCTACTCGACCATCGCCAGACCACAGGGCCGCGGCAAGATCGAGCGAATCTTCGGCACGATCAACACCGAACTCCTTGCCGAGCTGCCGGGCTATCTCACCCGCGGTCAGCGGCACCCCGAGCCGGTACTGACGCTGCCCGAACTCGACACCGCGATCGGCGAGTTCATCAGTGCCAAGTATCACCGCCGGACCCACCCGGAGACTGGCGACAGCCCCTACCGGACCTGGATCGGCGACGGGTGGCTGCCTCGCCTGCCCGAGACCATTGATGATCTCAACCTGCTGCTGTTGACCGTGGCCAAAACGCGCATCGTCCACCGCGACGGAGTGCGCTTCCAGGGCCTGCGGTACGTCTCGCCGCTGCTGGCCGCCTACGTCAAAGAGCAGGTCGTGATCCGGTACGACCCCCGCGACATTTCCGAAATCCATGTCTTCCACAAGAACCAGTACATCTGTAAGGCCGTGGACCCCGATCACGCATCGACCACCGTCAGTCTCAAAGACATTCAGCACGCGCGCGCAGTCCGCCGACGCGAGCTACGTGGCCAGATCGCCGAACGCATTGCCGTCGTCACCGGCCACCAAGGCCCCTCGTTTCCGGCCTCGCCGGCACCGACCTCACCAGCCCGGAGGAAGACGAAGCTTCGCACCTACCTGGAGGATGACTGATGTCTCCGCAACGGTTCATCGCCACCAAACAGCACCGTAGATTCGTCGAGTTCGCCGACGCCGTACGCCGCCAACGCACCATTGGCATCTGCTACGGCCAAGCCGGGATCGGTAAGACACTGTCCGCCAGACGGTATGCGAACTGGCACAAAGCCGAGCGGCTCCTCGAGGAATGGGGACCACGCGATGACTCCGATTTCCCGATCTATGCCGCCCTGGCCAGGAAACGGACAGTCTTCTACACCCCCGCGGTCCTGAGCACTCCGCGTCAGGTCAGAGACGATCTCACCGGCCTGACAGTCCAGGTATCTGCGTGCATCGACGAGCATCTGATCAACACCGGAGAACTGCAGACGCGACCCAGGACTCTGGGAAGGCACGTCGAGCTGATCATCATCGACGAGTCCGACCGACTCAATGCCACCGCCCTGGAAATGGTGCGAGACCACTACGACCGCGACAACGTCGCCGTCATCCTCATCGGCATGCCCGGGATCGAGAAGAGATTCAGCCGCTACCCGCAGCTCTACAGCCGCGTCGGGTTCGCCCACGAGTACCGGCCACTGAGCAAAGACGAGCTGCGATTCGTGCTCGAACGGCGTTGGCCCAAATACGGGCACCCCCTCGATCCCGACGACTTCACCGACGCTCAAGCCCTCGCCGCGATCGCACGGATCACCCGCGGCAACTTCCGCCTCGTCGACAGACTGTTCACGCAGATGGAGCGCATCATGCAGATCAACGAGCTCAACACCATCACCGACGACGTCGTCGAAGCCGCCCGGTCCACCCTTGTCGTCGGCATCACCTGACACCGCCAAACGTAGCTGATAGTCACACCTCGGGGTCCTGCATCGGGTGGTGTCACTCTCCGTCGTGGGGCGGGTTCGACGTCGGTGGTGGAAGTGCAGGAGTCATGATGGATGGCGCTGGGTGCCGCGAGCAGTAACAGCGGCATACCTGATCCAGGCGATCGCTCCGAGTATCGGCAGCATCCACACGATGAGAAGCCACAACACGGTGTGCACGAGGCCGACCTTGGAAGTGAGAATGTCGACCGTTGCATAGAAGCTGACGCCAAGCCACACTGCCACGAGCAGCCACGCGGCGCCGAGCATGGCAAACACCTGGCCGAAGTTCGGATCGCAGGCCTTTTCTCGGACACATTCGCTCAGTCCGGCCTCGGCAACTACGGTCGTGTCCATCGCGATCAACCTATCGTGGCAGTGCCCCGCCCCAGTGGGCTGTCGAGATTATCTCTACGGCGCGGCCCACTCGCGGTCGAGGGGAACGGTAGACGCGGAGCATTGCTATCGCTCTTGAATGGCCGGTTACCTCAGTAAGGAGGCCCCGTTCCTCCGGACGTCACCGCCAACGGAAGTTGCGAGAAGACCGCCAAATGAAGTTGAGATTTACAGGCACCGGAGCCGCTCCGGGGTGAGTGTCAGTTCCAGCGTGAGGGACACCGCTCCGGCGCGGCCTTGGAGTACCGCCGCCGTGGTGGGAGCAACCAGTG
>JAAYAO010000132.1 GCA_012719335.1 Propionibacterium sp.
CTGCAGGCCAAGGTGGACGCCTTCCGCACCCGCAAGGAAACCATCAAGGCGACCTACTCCGCGGCCGAGGCACAAACCCGGATCAACGAGGCCTTCACCGGCATCTCCGAGGAGATGGGCGATGTGGGCCTGGCGATCCAGCGCGCCGAGGACAAGACCCTGCAGTTGCAGGCTCGGGCCGGCGCGGTGGACGAGTTGCTGGCCAGCGGCGCCCTGGAGGATTCCAGCGGCCTGGGCAAGGACGACATCACCCGCGAGTTGGACATGCTCGCCTCCAGCTCGGAGGTCGAGAACGAACTGGCCGCGATGAAGTCGCAGTTGTCGATCGGCGGCAGCCAGCAGCAGGCGCCGGCTCTCGAGCCGGGGCAGGGACAGCCCCAGCAGGCTCCCGCCCAGCAGGCCCCACGGCAGCAGGCGCCGCAGCAACAGCCGCCCGCCCAGCAGCCGCAGCAGCCCCCGGCGCCGCAGCAGCCGCAGGCCGACTACTCCCCGGTCGACTACGCCCCGCAGGAGGAGCAGACCGGCGGGCAGGGCTATCAAGCCCCCGAAACAGGTCAGGGACAGCCGTTCGCGATGGGTGACGGCTCGGAGCAGAACGGTGGGCAGCAGTGATGATCGTCCGGATCTTGGGTGAGGGCCAGTGGCGGCTGTCCGATGAGGCCATCACCGAACTGAACGCCATCGACGACCAGATCGAGCAGGCCGTCGCCGAGGACGACCAGGACGCGCTGCGCACCGCGCTGCTCGGCCTGGCCACCCAGGTGCGGTCGGCCGGTGAGCTGTTGGCCGATGACGAGCTGCACGACTCAGACCTGATCGTGCCCAGCTCGGAGGCAACCCTGGACGAGGTGCGCGAGCTGCTGTCCGACGGGGCCACCGACGGGCTGATCCCGGGCTGACCGCGGTGCGGGTTCTGGTCGTTCCCGACCGGATGGGGGCGATTCCCGCCGCCGTGGCCGGCACCGCCGTCGCCGAGGGATGGCGTGCCGCCGCCGGTGACACCGAGGTGGCCGTCGTGCCCTGTGGTGATGCCGGGGCGGGGTTCGCCGACGCGCTGGCCGCCCTGTGGCGGGTCGAACCGACCCTGGCCTCCGACGACCCCGAACACCTGGCCACCTGGGTGCTCGCCGACGACCGGGCGGTCGTGGCCGTCGAACCCAGCCCCGAACTGACCGGATTCCGTCCGGAAGCCTCCTCCGCACCACTGGGCCGGGCGGTACGCGCCCTGCTGGCCGAACACCGCCCCCGGCAGTTGGTGATCGACCTGGCCGGTGCCACCGCCCACGACGGCGGCGCCGGGCTGCTGGCCGAACTGGGAGCGGTCGCCGACGTACCCCTGACCGAGGGCGTCACCCCGCTGGGCGGCCTGGGCCGGATCGACCTCGGTGCGGCGCACCGGCTGCTGGACGGCATCGAGCTGATCGGGGTGGTGCCGGTGGCCGAGGCGAACGACCACCTGCTCGGTCTGCGCGGGATCACCTCCCGGCGGGGCACCGAGCTGGGTCTCGACCCGGCCCTGATGCTCGGCACCGACGCGGCCCTGGAACGCCTGGCCCGGCTCGTCCACCCCGAGGCGGCGGCGGTCGCCGGCGCCGGGGCGGCCGGGGGACTGGCCTGGGCGATCCTGGCGCTGGGTGGGCGGGTACTGCCCGGGGTCGACCTGCTCGGCGAACTGGCCGGCATCCCCGACACCGCCCGACTCGCCGATGTGGTGGTGACCACCAGCACCGCCTTCGATTTTCACCACAAGGGCGGTGGGGTGGTCGACCGGGCCGCCGGCTGGGCCGCCGACGCGCTGCGTCCCTGCCTGGTGTTGGCCGGTGAGGTGATGATCAGCGACCGCGAGATGCGGCTGATGGGCATCGAAGCCGCCTACCCGGTATTGATCGCCGACCCCGACCGATTGCGGGACGCGGTCACCCGGGTGGCGCGCTCGTGGACCTGGGCCTGAGCCCGCGCACCGTCCGGCTCAGCAGAAACCGCCGGTGGCCGCCGCGGCGGCTGCCTTTACGATGGGCCCGAGGAGGGCGGGAATGACGAAACCGGAGGCAGCTTTCTGCCGACTGTGCGGTAGCGCGATGGAACGACGGATCCCGCCGCTGGAGGACCGCGAACGCGCGGTGTGCCCGCGGTGCGGTTTCATCGACTACATCAATCCGATCAACGTGGTCGGCACCGTTCCGGTGTGGCGCGAACCCGACGGCACGGTGCAGATTCTGCTGTGCCTGCGCAATATCGAGCCCCGCAAGAACTTCTGGACCCTGCCCGCGGGGTTCCTGGAGGTCGGGGAGACCAGCGCCGAGGGAGCGGTGCGCGAAACCTGGGAGGAGGCCGGCGCCCGGGTCGACCTGGGTGACCTGTTCAGTGTGCTGGACGTGACCTACTCCGATCAGGTGCACCTGTACTGGCTGGCCGAGTTGCGCGACCTCGACTTCGATCCGGGCCCGGAAACGATCGAATGCCGAATGTTCGGCCTGGACGAGATCCCGTGGGACACCCTGTCCTTCCTGACCGTGCGCCGCACCCTGGAGCTGTACCTCGACGATCACCGCAACGGCGGGTTCGGGGTGCACTACGGCAACATCGACTGGGGTGCCAAGCGTCGCACCGGGCACTGAACGAGTCGCACACCCCGGGGGCGTTCACCTACGCTGTGAGCCGTGCGTTTTCTCACTCCTGATCCAGCCCACGAGCTGACCTACAACGACGTCTTCATGGTGCCGCACCGTTCGGCGGTGTCCTCCCGTTTCGACGTGGACCTGACCAGCACCGACGGCCTGGCCAACCCGTTGCCCCTGGTGGTCGCGAACATGACCGCGATCTCGGGTCGCCGGATGGCCGAAACGGTCAGCCGGCGCGGCGGTATCGCGGTCATTCCCCAGGACATCCCCACCGATCAGGTGGCGAAGTCGGTGCGGCGGGTGAAGGCCGCCCACACGGTCTTCGAAACCCCGGTCACGGTCAGCCCCGAGACCACCGTCGGGCACGCGATGGCCCTGCTGCCCAAGCGTGCCCACGGCGTCGCCCTGGTGGTCGAGGACGACCGGCCGGTCGGGTTACTGATGCCCACCGACACCTCCAATGTCGACCGGTTCGCCCAGGTGCACCAGGTGATGAACACCGACCTGCTGACCGTGCCGCACACCATGAGCCCCCGCGAGATCCACGACGCGTTGACCGGGCACCACCCCGACATCGCGGTGGTGATGGACGGGGACCGTCTGGTTGGGGTGATGACCCCCCGCTCGGCGGTGCGCGCCACCATCTACCAGCCCGCCGTCGACGCCGACGGACGCCTGAAGATCGGCACCGCGGTC
>JAAYAO010000133.1 GCA_012719335.1 Propionibacterium sp.
CCGCTGTTCGTCACCGACTACATCGCCTGCGGCAAGGTGGTGCCCGAACGGATCGCCGCCATCGTCTCCGGCATCGCCGAGGGATGCGTGCAAGCCGGTTGCGCCCTGCTCGGTGGCGAAACCGCCGAACACCCCGGCCTGTTGGGCCCCGACGACTACGACGTGGCCGGGGCCACCACCGGGGTGGTCGAACGCGACCGCATCCTGGGGGCCGACCGGGTGCGAGCCGGTGACGTGGCGATCGCGATGGAATCCTCGGGGCTGCACTCCAACGGATACTCGCTGGTGCGGCACGTGTTGCTGAACCAGGCCGGCTGGGCCCTCGACCGGGACGTGCCCGAACTGGGCGGGACGCTGGGGGAAACCCTGCTGACCCCGACCCGGATCTACGCCAAGGACATTCTGGCGATGGCCGACGCCCTCGAGGTGCACGCCGTCAGCCACATCACCGGTGGCGGCCTGGCCAACAACCTGGCCCGGGTGCTGCCCGACGGAATCCGCGTCGACATCGACCGCGCCACCTGGCAACCCGATCCGATCTTCGGCCTGGTGCAGGAGGTCGGCAAGGTGAGCACCGCCGACATCGAAGCCACCCTCAACATGGGGGTGGGCATGGTCGCCATGGTGCCCGAGGACGTCGCGCAGGAAACCGTTGCGATGCTGGGTGGACGAGGCGTCCCGGCCTGGGTGTGCGGTACCGCGAGCGCCCACCAGGGCCCGGGAACGGTGGTGTTGCACGGCAACCATCGTTGAGAACCGTGCCGAACCGGACGAGCCGCAAAAACGTCGTGCCCGTCCGGTGGGCCCCGCTTGGCCCTCTTGCTCGGATTGGGTAGCCTGTCTCTCACGACATTAACCATCATGAACCGCGGCTTGACCGCGAGCGACGAGTGCGAGGGGGTCGACCCATATGGGGCGCGGCCGTGCAAAGGCGAAGCAGACGAAGGTTGCCCGCGAGCTGAAATACCGCTCCGTGAACACCGACTTCTCCCAGTTGGAGGAGGAGTTGCGTGGATACTCCGGTGCGGATATTCCCGACGAATACGCGGACGACGACCACGACGACCCGTACGCGGAATTGGCGGCTCAGTACAACGTCGATGACGAGGACGACGACGACGGCTACGGGCTGCGCAAGACCAGTTGACCCGGGGCCGATGAGCCGGCCGTGACGTAAACTCGCGGGGTGTCTTTCCACTCTCCCGATCAGCACCACCTACAGCACGGTGGTGCTTTCGGTGTGCCGCAGTATCAGCAGCACCTGCCCTACGGCGATCTGCGCTCGGTCTGGCAGTACCACCAGCCGCAACCGCCCGCACCGCATGTGCAGCCGATGGCCCCGAACGACCAGAACACCTGGGGTGTACTGGCGCATGTGTCGGCGCTGATCCTCGGGTGGCTGGGGCCCCTGATCGTGCTGCTGGTGTTCGGTGAGCGCAGCGAATGGGTGCGGGCCAACGCCAAGGAGGCGCTGAACTTCGCGATCACCCTGACGATCGGTGTGGTGGCCTCCTACGTCCTCACGCTCATTCTGATCGGCCTGCCGCTGCTGATCGCCTGCGTGGTGCTGGCCTACGTGCTGCCGATCCTCGCGGCGGTCAAAGCCAACCGCGGGGAGTTCCACCGATACCCCCTCACGATCCGGTTTCTGGGCCGCGGACAGTGACCTCCCGGGGCCCGTTCGGCTCGATTTAGCACGTCCGGGAAAGTGCGCTATAGTTCACGGGCTGCCTGTTACGGGCAGCATGGCTCTGGTAGTCACACCAGGCCCCGTAGCGCAGTTGGTTAGCGCGCCGCCCTGTCACGGCGGAGGTCGCGGGTTCGAGTCCCGTCGGGGTCGCGTAGGTTCCCTGATCGCGTGGTACGCCACCGTCGGGGTCGCCGCAAGGCCAGGTAGCTCAGCTGGTAGTAGCGTTCGCCTGAAAAGTGAAAGGTCACCGGTTCGACCCCGGTCCTGGCCACCAGATACAACACACATCGCCCGGTGCAGCAGCACCGGGCGATGTGTCGTTGTGGGGGACGATCAGGTGTTGCGGCCACCGTCCTGGTTGCCGTTCTGCTCGTGGTACTGCGCCTCGATCCGGTCACCGATCGACTGATCGACGTTCTTCCAATACTGGAAGGCCCGGGCCAGCACGTCGCCGTGGACGCCGTCGGACAGGTGGCCGACCACGTTGTCGACGAGCATCGCACGCTCCTCGTCGGTCATCACCTCACGCACCAGGATGCCGGGCTGGGCGAAGTCGGTGTCCTGCTCGCCGCGCACCGTGGCCGCCAGCCGCACCAACTCGCCGTCGGCCTCCCAGGAATCCTCGGCCGGGCCGGTCAGGTCGGAGTACGGGCGTCCCTCCGAGTTCGGCGCATAGGGGGTGCGGGTGGACGGGATGTCGTAGGTCATCGGCCCGTCGAAGGCGTAGGTCTGCACCTCGGTCTTCGGCCGGTTCACCGGCAACTGCAGGTAGTTCGGGCCGATCCGGTGCCGGTGGGTGTCGGCGTAGGAGAACACCCGGCCGAGCAGCATCTTGTCCGGCGACAGACCGATACCGGGCACCAGCGAGGACGGCTCGAAGGCGGCCTGCTCGATCTGGGCGAAGAAGTTCTGCGGGTTGCGGTTCAGGGTCATCGTGCCGACCTTGATCCGCGGGTAGTCGCCCTTCGGGATGGTCTTGGTGACGTCGAAGGGGTTGACCTTGTAGGTCTTGGCCTCCTCGTACGGCA
>JAAYAO010000134.1 GCA_012719335.1 Propionibacterium sp.
GGAGTACACCGTGCCCGCGCGCGGCCTCATCGGCTTCCGCACCGAGTTCCTCACCGAAACCCGCGGCACCGGGCTGATGCACCACGTGTTCGAGGACTACGAGCCCTGGCACGGTGAGCTGCGCACCCGTCCGACCGGGTCGCTGGTGGCCGACCGCAAGGGCCAGGTCACGTCCTATGCGCTGTTCAACCTGCAGGAGCGCGGCTCGATGTTCGTCGGCCCCGGCGAAGAGGTGTACGAGGGCATGATCGTCGGCGAGAACTCCCGCGCCGAGGACATGGACGTCAACCCGACCAAGGAGAAGAAGCTCAGCAACGTCCGGTCGTCGACCGGCGACGAGCTGGAGCGGCTGATTCCGCCGAAGCTGTTGAACATGGAGCAGGCCCTGGAGTTCTGCCGCGGGGACGAATGCCTCGAGGTCACCCCGACCCACGTGCGGGTCCGCAAGGTGCACCTGTCGGCCACCGACCGCGCCAAGCTCAGTAAGCGCGACAAGAAGTAGGGCGGCGCCGGACGAGCAACGCCGGTTGAGCCCGTCGAAACCGTTGCGGGGTCAGCCGGACCGCAACGCCGGTTGAGCCCGTCGAAACCCGTTGCGGGGCCCGACCAAACCCAACCGGCGTTGAGCAGGTTCACACCTCAGCCGTGGTGTTCGTCCTTGTTCTCCTCGGCGTACTCGCTGAGGCCGGTGTCTTCTTCGGACTGCTCCTCGGTGCGGCCCTCGTCGCTTTCGCCGGCGTAGTCGCTCAGGCCGGTTTCGGCTTCGATCGGTTCGGTTTCGCCGTCCGGGCCGGGCACCGGGGCGGCTTCACCCAGGTTGTCGGCGGGCAGGTCGTCACCGGACAGGCCGGCGTTCTCGACATCGGCCGGGTGCACCCCGAAGCCCTCACCCGGGGCCTCGTCGGTGGTGCTGCCGGCGTTGTGTTCCTGCGTCGCGGTGGTGTCGACGTTCACCCCGAAGCCTTCCTCGGTGGCCTTGGACAGGTCACCGTCGTGCTCCCGGGTGGCGCCGCCGCGGCCGTCGGGACGCACCCGCTCGACGGCGGTCTTGCCGCGCTCGGCCAGGTCGATGATCGCGGTGCGGGCCTCGTCGATGAAGGCCTCGGCGCGCACCCGCATCTGGTCGGGCCATTCCTTGGCCTGCTCGGGCAGGTTGCTCGCCTTGCCGGGGGCCTGCGAGATGAAGGTCTTGACCTCCTCGGCCTGGGCGGCCCGCTTGGCGCGACGCTGCTTGGCCTCGTCCTGGTAGTGCTCGTAGCTGTGCTTGACCGCGTCGGCCATCGCGTCGGCCAAACCGGCTGCGGCGTACAACCCGGTGCGGGCGACATCGACCAGGGCCTGGCCGGTGCGCTCGTCGAAGGCGCCGAACCCGGTCTTGGGCTTGGGGTCCTGCGGCGGGGTCGGGTTCTCGTAGTTCTCGCTGGGCTGATCGGTCATGCCATCCTCCTGGATGTCGAGTCGGGCTGGGCCTCCGCAACGAACGACGCGTAGACCTCCATCAATGCCCTGCGTTGACGGTCGGTCAACAAAGGGTCTGCCTGCAGGGCTTCGCTCACCGTGCAGCGTGCGTGACTCTCCGGGTCGAGAATCCCGGCCCGGACGTACAGCGATTCGGCCGACACCTGCAAGGCCTTCGCAAGCTGTTGCAGCACCTCGGCCGACGGCTTGCGCAGACCGCGTTCGATCTGGCTCAGGTAGGGGTTCGACACCCCGGCCTGTTCGGCCAACTGACGCAGGGTGAGGGCCGCTTCCTTGCGGCGCGCACCGATGAACTCGCCGAGGCTGTTGAGTTGGTCCCCCAGCCCGGGGGTGTTGCGGCGCTTCTCGTCCCGAGTCACCCCACCATTCTGCTTGCAAAAGTTAGCAGAATCAAACGTCCAGTTAGCGTCACCCGGTCAGCGCCACGGATCGGCGGTCGGCACGCTGGCGGTGACCAGCGAACCGTCGGCCCGCCGCCGGAAGGGCAGCGTGCCCGGCTGACCGTCCAGTCGTGGGCCCTGATCGTCCAGCGGAACCCGCGCGGTCGCCCCGGCGATCAGGGACACCTTCTGCCCCCGCACCCACAGGTCCAGAGCCGTGCCCTCGAGCACCTCGAAGATGTACTCGTCCTGGGTCAGGGTGGCCTTCACCTTGGTGCCGAGGGCCTGGAAGCGGTAGCTCAGGGCCTCCCAGCGTTCGGGCAGGCGCGGCTCGAAGGTGAGTTCGCCGTCGTAGTCGCGCAGCCCACCGAAGCCGTTCACCAGGGCACTCCACACCCCACCGGTGGAGGCGACGTGCACCCCGTCGGAGGTGTTCGAGTGTGCGTCGACCAGGTCGACGAACAGTGAACCGTAGAAGTACCGCAGCGCGAGCTGGTGGTAGCCGACCTCGGCGGCGATGATCGACTGCACGACCGCCGACAGGGTCGAGTCACCGGTGGTGATCGGGTCGTAGTAGTCGAAGTTGCGGCGCTTCTCCTCGATGCTGAACTGGTCGCCCTGCAGGAAGAGCGCCAACACCACATCGGCCTGCTTCAACACCTGGAAGCGGTAGATCACCAGCGGGTGGTAGTTCAGCATCAGCGGGAGCTTCTCGACCGGGGTGGCGTCCAGATCCCACAGCTCCCGCTCCAGGAAGTGCGAGTCCTGCGGGTGCATGCCGAATTCCTCGTCGTAGGGAATCACCATCGCCTCGGCGCAGCGCAACCACTCGTCCACCTCGCCCTCGCGCAGCTTCAGCCGCTGGGCCAGCCGGTCGTAGTCGTCGGGCCAGAACTCGCGGATGATGAAGACCGCACTGGCGGCCTTGCTGAGGTTGTGCCGGGCCATCACGTTGGTGAACAGGTTGTCGTTCACCACCGTGGTGTACTCGTCGGGGCCGGTGACGCCGTGGATGTGGAACTGGCGTCCGCCGTTGACCCTCCAGAATCCCAGATCGGCCCACAGCCGCGCCGTCTCCACCATCACCGGGGCGGCGTCGCGATACAGGAAGCTCTTGTCCTGGGTGGCCAGCGCGTAGGTCATCAGTGAGTGCGCGATGTCTGCGTTGATGTGGTACTGGGCGGTGCCGGCGGCGTAGTAGGCCGAGGCCTCCTCGCCGTTGATCGTGCGCCACGGGAA
>JAAYAO010000135.1 GCA_012719335.1 Propionibacterium sp.
GGCGAAGAGCACCAGACGGCGGCGACGGTTGGGTTCGGACACGATTCTCCCCGGGAAAGACGGATGCGGCAGGCCATGCCGACCAGACTTCCCGGCGCACCGAGGGGCGAGCCTACTGCTCCGGTTCGTCCCCAACAAGATCGCGTGGCCCCGGTGAGATCACCCGGGGCCACGCCGGGCCCGGCTCAGGAGCCGGCGAGGTCCTGCTGGATCGACTGCATCACCGACGAGTCGGTCAAGGTGGTGACGTCACCCAGCTCCCGGCCCTCGGCGATGTCGCGCAACAGCCGGCGCATGATCTTGCCCGAACGGGTCTTCGGCAACTCGTCGACCACCAGGATCTGCCGCGGTTTCGCGATCGGGGAGATTTCCCGGGCCACGTGGTTGCGCAGAGTGGTCACGATGTCGTCGCCGGTCTCGGCGTCACTGCGCAGAATCACGAACGCCACGATCGCCTGCCCGGTGGTTTCGTCGGTGGCACCGACCACCGCCGCCTCGGCCACCGCATCGTGCGAGACCAGGGCCGATTCGATCTCGGCGGTGGACATCCGGTGCCCCGACACGTTCATCACATCATCGACCCGGCCGAGCACCCAGAAGTGCCCGTCCTCGTCCTTCTTCGCCCCGTCGCCGGCGAAGTACAGGCCGGCGTAGCGGGCCCAGTAGGTGTCGATGTAGCGCTGGTCGTCGCCCCACAGGGTGCGCAGCATCGCCGGCCACGGCTTGGTGACCACCAACAGGCCGCTCTCACCGTTGTCGACCGGACGACCGTCCTCGTCCACCACCTCGACGGCCACCCCGGGCACCGCGTGCATCGCCGCACCCGGCTTGGTGTCGTCCACCCCGGGCAGCGGCGACATCATGTGCATCCCGGTCTCGGTCTGCCACCAGGTGTCGACCACCGGGGTGCGGTTGCCGCCGATGTGTTCGCGGTACCACAGCCACGCCTCGGGGTTGATCGGTTCGCCCACCGAGCCGAGGATGCGCAGGCTGGACAGTTCGAACTCCGCCGGCACCGCCGGGCCCCACTTCATGAAGGTGCGGATCGCGGTCGGGGCGCAGTACAACACCGAGACCTTGTACCGGTCGACGATCTCCCACCAGCGGCCCTTGTGCGGGGTGTCCGGGGTGCCCTCGTACATCACCTGGGTGGCGCCGTTCACCAACGGGCCGTACACCAGGTACGAGTGGCCGGTGACCCAGCCGATGTCGGCCGCGGTCCAGCAGATGTCGTCCTCCTTCAGGTCGAAGATCGCCCAATGGGTGTAGGACGTGCCGACCAGGTAGCCGCCGGTGGTGTGCAGGATGCCCTTCGGCTTGCCGGTCGACCCCGAGGTGTACATCACGTACAGCGGGTGCTCGGCGGGGAACAGTTGGTACTCGTGGGTGCTGGGCTGCTCGGCGACCAGTTCGTGCCACCAGTGGTCGCGGCCCTCGGTCATCGGGGTGTCCTGGCCGGTGCGGCGCACCACGATGGTGGAGTGCACGTCGGGGCAGTGGGACAACGCCTCGTCCACCGCCGGTTTCAGGGTGGCCGGGGCGCCGCGACGGTAGCCACCGTCGGCGGTGATCACCACGGTGACGCCACAGTCCTGCACCCGGGTGGCGATCGCCTCGGCGGAGAAACCACCGAAGATCACCGTGTGGATCGCGCCCAGTCGGGCGCAGGCCAGCATCGCCACGACGGCCTCGGGAATCATCGGCATGTACACCGCGACCCGGTCGCCGGCCTGCACGCCGAGGGACTCCAGGGCGTTCGCGGCCCGGCACACCTCCTCGGTCAACTCGGCGTAGGTGATCGTCCGGTGGTCGCCGGGCTCACCCTCGAAGTAGTAGGCGACCTTGTCGCCGTTGCCGTTCTCGACATGCCGGTCGGCACAGTTGTAGGCGGCGTTCAGGGTGCCGTCGCCGTACCAGGTGGCGAACGGGGCGTTCGACCAGTCCAGGGTCCGGGTGGGGGCGGTTCCCCAACTGAGCCGGTCGGCCTGCGCGGCCCAGAAGGCCTCCGGGTCGGCGTTGGCCTCGTCCCGGTCGGCGGCGGTGACATTGGCCCGGGCCGCCAGCTCCGACGGGGGTGCGAAGGTGGTTTCCTCGCCGGGGTTGTTCAACGCCTCATCGCTCATTGTCCCAGTCTCCTGATCGCTTTCGTGCATGTGAGGTCCACCACACTATTACCCGGATGGTGGAGTTGGGGTGTCGCCGGGTGAGAATAGGCCCCGTGGCTTCAGCAGATCTGAACCCACACGGACAAAGCAGCACGTGTTTCGACCACCGGATGGGTTTCCTCACGCATGAAGCGCCTCGCCTCCCTCAGTATGACCAATCGAGCGTTGATCGCGCTGATCACCGTCTTCGTGATGATCTTCGGCGTCATCACCGCCCGCAGTCTGAAGCAGGAACTGATCCCGTCCATCTCGATCCCGGTGGCGGTGGTGTTCGTCAGCTACCCCGGGGCCTCGCCGGCGGTGGTCGAGGAACGGGTCACCGTGCCGGTGGAGCAGGCCGTCGGGTCGCTGCAGGGGCTCGAATCCACCTCCTCCACCTCGTCCACCGGGTCGGCGATGGTGATGGTGGAGATGGCCTATGGCACGAACATGTCGGTGGCCCAGCAGGACGTGAAGGCCGCCGTCGACCGGATCGAGGGATTCCTGCCCGAGGACGCCGACGTGCAGGTGTTCACCGGCAGCGTGGACGACCTGCCGGTGCTGCAGGTGGCGGTGTCGGACGACACCGATCCGGGCAACCTCGCCTCCCGGATCGACACCCTGGTGATGAACGACCTGGAGAAGGTCGACGGGGTGCGCGCGGTGAGCCTGACCGGGGCGCCCACCCCGCAGGTGCTGATCGACCTCGACCACGAGGCCCTGGCCGAGAACGGACTCGGCGCGGACGCCGTCCAGCAGGCCGTGGGAGCCTCCGGGCAGCGGGTCTCGGCCGGTCGGGTCACCGACGGGCAGAAGAATCTGGCGGTCACCGTCGGGCAGCGGTTCGGCTCGGCCGAGGATGTGGCTGCGTTGGTGCTGGCCACCCCGACCGGTGACACGGTGCGGTTGGACGAGGTCGCCGAGGTCACCCAACGCAACGAGGCGGCCACCTCGCTGTCGCGTACCAATGGTGAACCGTCGCTCACCCTGGCGATCACCAAGACCCCCGACGGCAACACGGTGCAGATCAGTGACGAGGTCAAGGCGATGCTGCCGGGCCTGGCCGCCGAACTGGGCGAGGGCGCGGAGTTCACCACGGTCTTCGACCAGGCCCCCTACATCACCCAGTCGATCGAGGATCTGCTCACCGAGGGCGGGCTGGGTCTGATCATGGCGGTGATCGTGATCCTGATCTTCCTGCTGTCGGTGCGCTCCACCCTGGTCACCGCGGTATCGATCCCGACCTCGGTGCTGGCCGCGCTGATCGGGATGCAGGTCTTCGGGTACAGCCTGAACATCCTCACCCTCGGTGCGTTGACGATCGCGATCGGCCGGGTGGTGGACGACTCGATCGTGGTGATCGAGAACATCAAACGCCACCTCTCCTACGGCACCCCGAAGCATCGGGCGGTGCTCACCGGGGTGCAGGAGGTCGCCACCGCGATCACCTCGGCGACGATCACCACCGTCGCGGTCTTCCTGCCGCTGGGGCTGGTCGGCGGACAGGTCGGCGAGTTGTTCCGGCCCTTCGCGATGACCTCCACCCTGGCCCTGATGGCCTCCCTGCTGGTGGCGCTGACCATCGTCCCGGTGCTGGCCTACTGGTTCCTGCCCCGGCCCACCGGCGATGTCGACCAGGCCGCGGTGCAGGCCGAGGCCGAGGCGCGGGA
>JAAYAO010000017.1 GCA_012719335.1 Propionibacterium sp.
CCGCGGGATGCGCATCGCCGCCAACAGGTCGTCGTCCCATTGCTGGGTGCGGACGTTCATCAACATGGTGCGCGATGCGTTCGTGACATCGGTGAGGTGCTGCCCGCCGTTCGTCCCGCCGGTCAGGTTCCAGGCCAGCCAGGTGTCGATGGTGCCGAACAGGAGTTCGCCGTTCTCGGCGCGGGAGCGGGCGTCGGGCACCTCGTCGAGGATCCAGCGCAGCTTGGGGCCGGAGAAGTAGGTGGCGATCGGCAGGCCGGTCGTGTCGCGGAACCGGTCGCGTCCCTCGTCCCCCGCCAACTCGGCGCACAGGTCGGCGGTGCGGGTGTCCTGCCAGACGATCGCGGGGTGGATCGGTTCGCCGGTCGACTTGTCCCAGACCACGGTGGTTTCGCGCTGGTTGGTGATGCCGACGCCGGCCACCGCAGCGGTGTTGATGCCGGCCTTGCCCATTGCCGCGCCGATCACCCGGCGGGTGTGCTCCCAGATCTCCAGCGGGTCGTGGTCGACCCAGCCGGGACGGGGAAAGTGCTGGGTCAACTCCACCTGATCGCTCGCCACCGGGGTGCCGGACGCGTCGTGGACGATCGCCCGGGTCGAGGTGGTGCCCTGGTCGATCGCGATCAGGTGCCCGGCCATGGTCAGGCCTTCAGTTGCGGATCGGCCGAAACCGGTTCGGGGTCGACCGGCACCCGGTCGGGATGCTTCAGGTGATCGACGGCCAACCAGGCGGCCCCGACGATGCCGGCGTTGTTGCGCAGCTCGGCGGGGATGATCTTGGTGCGCAGCTTCAGCTTGGGCAGGAACTGGTCGTGTTTGCGGCTGATGCCACCGCCGACGACGATCAGGTCGGGCCACAGCAGGTTCTCCAGCATCGTGTAGTACTGGTTCAGCGGCTTGAGCCATTCGGCGAAGGACATGCCCTTCTTCTCCTTGACCCCGGCCGAGGCCTGCTTCTCGGCATCCTTGCCGTTCATCTCCAGGTGGCCCAGTTCGGCGTTCGGAATCAGGACGCCGCGGTGCACGATCGCGATACCGATGCCGGTGCCCAGAGTGGTCATGATCACCAGGCCGGGGTGGTCTTTCGCGGCGCCGTACTTGACCTCGGCCACGCCGGCGGCGTCCGCGTCGTTGACCAGGAAGACCGGACGACCGAGTTTCTTGGAGAACTCCTCCTCGGCGTTGAAGTCGATCCAGCCCTTGTCGATGTTGGCCGCGCTGCGGGTGACGCCGTGCATCACCACCGCCGGCACGGTGATGCCGACCGGCCCGTCCCCGATCTGATCGGCGAAGTGGTCGACGATCTGCTTGCAGACCTTGATCACGCTCTTGGGGGTGGACTTCTCGGGGGTGGCGATCTTGAGGCGTTCGGCGGTGGTTTCGCCGGTTTCCAGATTCACCGGGGCGCCCTTGATGCCCGACCCGCCGATATCGATACCCAGAACTGGTGCGTTGGTCATTGCCCGAGCTTATCGCGGGTGGGCCGACCCGCCCCAGACCCCCGAACTGCCGCGACGGTGCGAGCCGACCAGGTGCGTATCGATGATCCCGATCGCCTCCATCAGGGCGAACATCGTGGTCGGGCCGACGAACCGGAAGCCGTGCTTCTTCAGCGCCTTCGACAGAGCGATGGATTCCGGGGAGGTGGTCGGCACGTCGGCCATCGTGACCGGCTCGGGCGTTCGGTGCGGTTGGAACGACCAGACGAGGTCGGCCAGATTCGTGTGTTCTGCGGAGGGGGCACGCAGCGCGATTGTCGCCCGGGCATTGCCGATGGTCGCCAGAATCTTCGTCCGGTTGCGGACGATGCCGGTGTCACCCATCAACCGCTCGACGTCGTCGTCATCGAACCCGGCCACCACCTCGGGATCGAACCCGGCGAAGGCCTGCCGGAAGGCCGGCCGCTTGGCCAGGATCGTCCGCCATGACAAACCGGCCTGGAAGGCCTCCAGACTGAGTCGCTCGAACACGCCCCGCTCGTCGCGCACCGGCAGACCCCATTCGGTGTCGTAGTAGTCGCGCAACAACGGGTCGTGCGCCGCCCACTGTGGTCGGGCCAGCCCGTCCGCACCGATCACCAGGTCGGGTTCGTCCATCGCACCTCCTGACCACCATCATGAGCGGTTGCCCAAACCCCGCGTGGGCGGGGAGCACCGGGGGCCCCGACGAGGCGTAGGTGCCGCATCGGGATCATCCCCGCGTGGGCGGGGAGCACGCGCAACCGTGCGGGGGTACGTGGCACGCG
>JAAYAO010000136.1 GCA_012719335.1 Propionibacterium sp.
GACTTGTGACCGCAAGTGGTCACGGCTCAACCGGCGTGGAGTGGGGTCTCCGGGTTTCGACTCGTGACCGCAAGCGGTCACGGCTCAACCAGCGTGATGAGAGGGGGCCGGGTCGATCCGGTACTGCACCACTGGGTGCTCAGCGGTGTTGGCGGCGATCGAGCATCACCAACACCCAGGCGATCAGGCCGATCAGCGCGATCAGCCCGAATCCGGCTTCGAAGGCCCGGGCCCATCCCCACCTGTTCAGGGCCAGGAAGAACACTCCGGTGACCACCGCGATACCGATCGCGGTGCCGATGCGTTCGGCGGTCATCTTCACCCCACCGGCGGTGCCCCCGTGTTCGGCCGGAACGTCGTCCATCGCCAGGGTTTGGCTGGCCGCGATGAACGAGCCCATCCCGATGCCGTTGAAGAAGATCGGCACCGCCAACCAGCCGAACCCGATGCCGAGGTTCTCGACCAGCGCCGCCCCCAGCACCAGCCCCAGGGCACCGAACACCATCAACATCATCGACCAGGGCAGCACCCGGCGGCCGTGGCTCAGCGCGTGCTGACCGGCCCACACCGAGACCAGCCCCGAACCGACCGCGCCGCTGAGCCCGACCAGGGCCGATTGCAGGGCGGTACCACCCAAACCGTTCTGGATGTACAGGGCCAGCAACACGAACACCGCCGGCTGCGCCAGAAAGACCACCGCGGCGATCCGCACCTGGTTGCTGAACGACCGGAAGGAGAACAACCGCAGATCGACCATCGGGGCGCGTCCGGCGTCGAGATAGGAGCGCTCCCACCGCACCCAGAGGTACAGCAGCACCGGGGCGAGCAGCAGCAGGCCCAGGATCCAGGGCCGGTCGTGCACCATGAACGGCAGCATCAGGCTCAGCACGGTCGCCATCAGCAGGAGCGACCCGACCGGGTCGAGGTCGACCTTCGGCATGCCGGTGTGCCGGCGGTTCCACAGCCGACGTTCCTGCGAGAAGGGGAACCAGCGCAGCGCCAACAGCAGCCCGATCAACCCGATCGGCATGTTCACCAGGAACGAGGCCCGCCAACCGACGTCCGGGCCGAAGGCGGCGATCATCGAACCGGTGACCAGGGGGCCGACCGCCACCGATGCCGAGATCACCAGACCGAACCAGCCGAAGGCCGTGCCGCGGGCCGGGCCGGTGAAGTACTGCTGGATCATGCCGGTGATCTGGGGGTTCACCATGCCCGCACCGACCCCCTGGGCGAGTCGGGCGATGTTCAGCACCATCGGGTTCGGGGCCAGGCCGCAGGCCACCGAGGCGAGCATGAAGACCACCACGCCGAGCACGAAGAAGGCGCCCCGGCCCACCGCGTCCCCGGTGCGTCCGGCCGGTACCAGGGTGATTCCGAAGACCAGTGCATAGCCCGACAGCACCCACTGCAGGTCACCGCCGCCGGCACCCAACCCGTCCTCGATCGCCGGCAGGGCCACGTTCACCGACGACACCGCCATCAACGACATCGCCAGGAAGGACAACAGCACCGCCAGCACCTTGCGCCGGTCGAACACCCGGGAGGACTCCGGGATTCGAATCAGGTGCTCGTCGGACATGGGCTCCTTTCTACACCGTCTCGCCGGGGTCCGGGCCGCAATACCCGGTTCGGTCACCACCGGCACGATAGTGTCCCGCTGTGAGCGAAACCCCCGACGGTGTGCCGGCGACCGGGCCGGACGAGCAGGCCAGTGAACGCCATGCCGAGTTGAGCCAACTGATCGCCGACCATCGGTGGCGCTACTACGTGCTGGACGCCCCCACGGTCTCCGACGGCGAGTTCGACGGGTTGATGCGCGAGATCGAAGCCCTGGAGGAGGCGCATCCCGGTCTGCGCACCCCCAACTCACCCACCCAGCAGGTCGGTGCCCCGGTGTCGACCACCTTCGCCCCGATCACCCATCGCGAACCGATGATGAGCCTGGACAACGTGTTCAGCGCCGAAGAACTGCACCGCTGGCTGGAACGCATCCGGGCCACCCAACCGGGTGCCGAGTTCCTCTGCGAGCTGAAGATCGACGGGCTCGCGGTCGACCTGATCTACGAACGAGGTCGCCTGGTCTCCGGCGCGACCCGGGGGGACGGACGGGTGGGGGAGGACATCACCGCCAACGTCCGCACCATCGCCACCATCCCCGACCGGCTCGACACCGACACCCCGCCCGCCCTGCTCGAGGTGCGCGGGGAGGTGTTCCTCAGCCGGGAGGCCTTCGACGAGATCAACTCCCGGCTGGCCGACGAGGGTAAGGCGCCCTTCGCCAACCCCCGCAACGCCGCGGCCGGGTCGCTGCGGCAGAAGGATCCACGGGTCACCGCCCGGCGGGCCCTGGGCTTCATCAGCCACGGCCTGGGAGCCGTCGACGGGGTCGAGGTCGAGCGGTTGTCCGAGGTCTACCCGCTGCTCGCGTCCTTCGGGCTGCCGGTCTCGGATGTCACCGAACGGCACACCACCGAGGACGGGGTGTGGGACTTCATCGAGCGTGCCGCGCAACGCCGCCACGACTTCGCCCACGAGATCGACGGGGTGGTGATCAAGGTCGACCAGCGCGAGATGCAGGACGCGCTGGGCTACACGTCCCGGGCGCCGCGCTGGGCCACCGCCTACAAGTACCCGCCCGAGGAGGTCACCACCAAGCTGCTCGACATCCGGGTCAACGTCGGACGCACCGGGCGGGTCACCCCCTACGCGGTGATGGAACCGGTGCTGGTCGCCGGGTCGACCGTCGCGATGGCGACCCTGCACAACGCCTCGGAGGTGGTGCGCAAGCAGGTGCTGATCGGTGACACCGTGGTGCTGCGGAAGGCCGGGGACGTGATCCCCGAGGTGCTCGGCCCGGTGGTCGACCTGCGCGACGGCACCGAACGGGCCTTCGAGATGCCGACCCGCTGCCCGGCCTGCGACACCGAACTGGCCCACGAGAAGGAGGGCGACGCCGACATCCGTTGCCCGAACCAGCGCAGTTGCCCCGCCCAGTTGCGTGAGCGGCTGTTCCACGTCGGCTCGCGTTACGCCCTGGACATCGAAACCCTCGGCTACCAGGGTGCGGACGCGCTGCTGTCGGCCGGGCTGCTCACCGACGAGGGAGATCTGTTCGACCTGACCGCGGACGACCTGCTGCGCACCGAGTTCTTCACCCGCGCGGCGAAGAAGTCCGAGCAGGAGGCCGGGGCGGGGGAGCGGGTGGTGAACGCCAACGGGTTGAAGCTGCTGGCGAATCTCGAGGAGGCCAAGAGCCGGCCCTTCGCCCGCTTCCTGATCGCGCTGTCGATCCGGCACGTCTCCCGCGGCATCGCCCCCGACATCGCCGCCGCCTTCGGGTCGATCGAAGCACTGGCCGCGGCATCGGAGGACGACCTGTTGGCCGTCGAGGGGGTCGGCCCGCAACTGGCCGCGGCGATCACCGAATGGTTCGCCACCGACTGGCGAGCCGAGATCGTCCGCAAATGGCAGGCCGCCGGCTGCGTGCTGGCCGACGAACCCGCCGAGGTCGAGGAAAGCGAACAGACCCTGGCAGGGTTGAGCATCGTGGTCACCGGTTCCTTGGACGGTTACACCCGCGACAGCGCCGCGGAGGCGATCACCTCGCGCGGCGGCAAGGCTGCCGGGTCGGTGTCGAAGAAGACCGACTTCGTGGTGGTCGGCGACTCCCCGGGCTCGAAGTACGACAAGGCCGTCCAGTTGGGCCGCCCCATCCTGGACGCCGCCGGCTTCGAGGTGCTGCTCACCGACGGCCCCGAAGCCGCCACGGCCGTGGCCCGCACCGAAGAGCCCTGAGGCCCCTGCACCACACGCCGGTTGAGCCGGGTATCCCCGCCACACGCCGGTTGAGCCGGATACCCCTCCACACGCTGGTTGAGCACCCGTGTCGAAACCCCTGGACCTCGCCAGGAATGTCGGGGCAGGGCTCAACCGGCGCCGGCGTTGTTAACCGTGTGCCGGGTGGGGCACAATGGACACAGTTCCTTCCGACATGTTCGAGGTTGTCGGGGAAGGCACGCCTCGGTGCCGAAGGAGGGAACGCAGATGAATACTCGTGGAGTCGTGTACATCCACTCCGCCCCGTCGGCTTTGCGCCCCCACGTCGAGTGGGCGGTGGCCGGCGTGCTCGGTGTGCCCGTTTCCTGGCACTGGACCGCCCAGCCGGTGATTCCGGGAACCCACCGCACCGAATGCTCCTGGACCGGCCCGGTCGGCACCGGTGCGGCGATCGCCAGCTCGCTGAAGGGCTGGCAGAAGCTGCGCTTCGAGGTCACCGAGGAACCCACCGCCGGCAGCGAGGGCACCCGCTACAGCTACACCCCCTCACTGGGGGTGTTCCACGCCACCACCGGGATGCACGGCGACATCCTGGTACCCGAACTGCGCCTCAAGCAGGCCGTGCTGCAGGCGACCCTGGCCGACCGTCCGATCACCGAGGCGATCGACGAACTGCTCGGCACCCCCTGGGACGACGAACTGGAAGCCTTCCGGCACGCCGGCGAGGACACCCCGGTGCGCTGGCTGCACGTCGGCTGAGCACCCCACAACGAAGAAGTCCCCCGGCTCGAGGCGGCCGGGGGACTTTCATGTGGTCGGGGTCAGGGGGTGTTCGAGATCGCCGCGGGGCCGGCGATCACCATGAAGACGATGAACACGGTGATCGGGCCGAGCACGCCCAGCGCCGTGGCGATGATGCCGAACAACCGTCCCCGGTTGGTGGCGATCGCGATGATGCCCATGATCAGACCGGCCAGGATGGGCAGCGCGGAGGCCGCGTACACCAGGAAGGTCAGCCCGAACGTGGCGTAATCGCCCTCCATGTTCGGTGGCGGCACATCGGGGATATCGGTGGTACCGAGCTGATCGACCATCGAGGTGTAGGCGTTGCCACCCACGATCGCCATGATCAGGGAGACCAGCACACCGAGGCCGCCGATGATCAGGGCCAGGACACCCAGCACCGAGGACTTGCGCGCCTTCGGCGCGGAGGCCGGCTCAGTATACGCACCGTAGGGGTTCACCGAGGTGTTCGGGTCGTACGGGTTCGGGGCGGCCGCGGCGTAGGGATCGGGCTCGGGAGCCGACTGCGAGGACCCGGCCGAGCTGTACCCGGTCATCTGCCCGTACAGATCGTGCTGCTGCTGCGGATCGGACGGCCCGGGCTGGCCGTAGCCCCCCTGTTGGCCATAGGGATCATTGTTGCCGTAGGGGTTCGACACGGTGATTTGCTCCAATCAGGGGTTCGACAGCACATCAGGGTATCGGCCGGCGGGTTCGCCCGCACCGAACGCCACGACCCGATACCGGGGATGGTTGTCCCGCGCAGGGCGGGACAACCATCCCCAATCACGGAGGGGCTCAGAGAGGAATGTTGGTATGCGCCCCGCGCACTCCGCGATCGGTGTCGCGGATCGCCGCGGCGATCGCGCTGCGGGTCGCGGTGGGTTCGATCATCTCGTCCACCACGCCGATCTCGACGGCCTTCTCGACCCCGCCGGCAATGCGTTCGTGCTCGGCGGCCAACTGGGCCTCCAGGGCCGGACGCTGATCGTCGGTGGCCGCGGCCAGCTTGCGCCGGTGCAGAATCCGCACCGCCGCCACCGGCCCCATCACCGCGATCTCGGCGCCGGGCCAGGCGAACACCTTGGTGGCGCCCAGCGACTTGCCGTTCATCGCGATGTAGGCACCGCCGTAGGATTTGCGGGTGACCAGGGTGACCCGGGGCACGGTCGCCTCCGAGAAGGCGTGCAGCAGTTTCGCGCCGCGCCGCACCACCCCGTCCCATTCCTGGCCGACGCCCGGCAGGTAGCCCGGCACGTCCACCAGCACCACCAGCGGCACCCCGAAGGCGTCACACATCCGCACGAAGCGGGCGGC
>JAAYAO010000137.1 GCA_012719335.1 Propionibacterium sp.
GCGGTCGGCGCCAAGTACGGCAAGGACAAGCCCTTCGACCTGGTCTTCCACGGTGGCTCGGGCTCCTCGCCGCAGGAGATCAGCGACGCGGTCGACTACGGCGTGATCAAGATGAACGTCGATACCGACACCCAGTACGCCTTCACCCGCCCGATCGTCGAGCACATGATGCGCAACTACGACGGGGTGCTGAAGATCGACGGCGAGGTCGGCAACAAGAAGATGTACGACCCCCGCGCCTGGGGCAAGTCGGCCGAGGCCGGCATGGCCGCCCGGGTCGTTCAGGCCTGCGAGGAACTGCGTTCGGCCGGTAAGGCACTCTGAGTTCATCCGCCCGCATCATCAGGGGGACGGCCGGTTGGTCGTCCCCCTGTTGCGTGCCCGGCAGCGCTAGGCTCTGGCCATGACCGAGACGCACCACAACCTGCTCGCCGATGCGGCCCCGGCGACGAAACTGCCCGAGGATCCGGCGGTCGCCGAGCTGGCCGGCGCCGGCAAGGAGAAGTTCTACGAAGTGGTGCGGGCACATCCCACGTCCAGCCTGTGCTGGGCGCTGTTGGCCGAGGCCTCGTTGAAAGCCGGCAAGCTCGACAGCGATGTGGCCGCCTATGCCTACGCCCGCACCGGTTACCACCGCGGTCTGGACGCGCTGCGCCGGGCCGGTTGGAAGGGATCGGGTCAGGTGCCGTGGGAGCACGAACCCAACCGGGGATTCCTGCGGGCCCTGTGGGCGCTGGCGGTCGCGGCCGGTCGGATCGGTGAGGACGACGAGGCCGAGCGCTGCTCGCAGTTCCTGCGCGACTCGTCCGAAACCGCTTGGCAGGAACTGGCCGGCGAGGATCACGAGTAGTCTGGATCGGTACGCCCCGGGCCATCGGCCCCGGGAAAGCGATCGCGGAAGGACCGCAGATGCCAGGCATCGTTGTGGTGGGCGCCCAGTGGGGCGACGAAGGCAAGGGCAAGGCCACCGACCAATTGGGTGACCGCGTCGACTACGTGGTTCGGTACTCCGGCGGCAACAACGCCGGGCACACCATCGTCGTCGGCGACGAGCGCTACGCCCTGCACCTGTTGCCCTCGGGCATCCTGAACCAAGCCGCCACCCCGGTGATCGGCAACGGGGTGGTCGTCGACCTGAGCGTGTTGTTCAAGGAGATCGACGAGCTCACCGAGCGCGGGGTGGACACCTCGAAACTGTTGATCTCACCCAACGCCCACATCATCGCGCCGTACCACCAGACCATCGACAAGGTGACCGAACGCTTCCTCGGCAAGCGCAAGATCGGCACCACCGGGCGCGGTGTCGCCCCGGCCTACGCCGACAAGGTCAACCGGATCGGCGTGCGGATTCAGGACCTGTTCGACGAGACGATCCTGACCGCCAAGGTTGAGGCCGCCCTGCAGCAGAAGAACCAACTGCTGGTGAAGATGTACAACCGGCGCGAGATCAACGCCGCCGAGATGACCGAGTACCTGCTGGGCTTCGCCGACCGGGTGCGTCCGATGGTGCAGGACGTGCCGCGGGTGCTCAACGACGCGCTGGACCGGGGCGAGGTGGTGCTCTTCGAGGGCGCTCAGGCCCACCACCTGGACGTCGACCACGGCACCTACCCCTACGTCACCTCGTCCAACCCGATCGCCGCCGGTGCCTCCACCGGGGCCGGCGTCGGCCCGACCCGGATCGACCGGATCGTGGGTATCGCCAAGGCCTACACCACCCGGGTGGGGGAGGGGCCGTTCACCACCGAACTGTTCGACGACGACGGGCAGCGGCTGCGCGACATCGGCGGCGAGTACGGCACCACCACCGGCCGTCCGCGTCGGTGTGGCTGGTTCGACGCCCTGGTCGTGGAGGCCGCGGCGAAGGTGAACGGGATGACCGACCTGTTCATCACCAAGCTCGACATCCTGTCCGGCTGGGAGAAGCTGCCGGTCTGTGTGGCCTACGAGGTGGACGGCGAACGCACCGACGTGCTGCCCTGGTCGCAGACCGATGTGCACCACGCCAAGCCGGTCTACGAACTGCTGGACGGCTGGACCGAGGACATCTCGAAGGCCCGCAGCTTCGCCGACCTGCCGAAGAACGCGCAGGCCTACATCCGCCGTCTGGAAGAACTCGTCGACTGCCGGATCTCTGGCATCGGCGTCGGTCCCGACCGCGAAGAAGTGGTCATGCTGCACGACCTGCTCTGAGACCCGGCGCCCGGGCGGTTCAGCCCAGGGCGGCCTCGATCCGTTGCCGGTAGGCCTGCGGTGGTTGGGCACCCAACAGGGTGTCCACCTCGCGGCCGCCGCGCAGCAGCTTCACCAACGGGATGCTCTGCACCGCGTAACGGGTCGAGACGGCCGGATTCTCGTCCACGTTGACCTTGACCACCTTGACCCGGCCGGCGAACTCGACGCTCAACTGCTCCAACACCGGCGAGATCATCCGGCACGGCCCGCACCAGGGGGCCCACAGGTCCACCACCACCAGTTGACCGGTGTCGATCACGTCGTCGAAGTCGGCATCCCGGGCGTCCACCAGCCACGGCAGTTTCGCCTTGCAGGACGCACAACCCGGGCTGCCCTTCGCCACCGCCGGAACCCGATTCTTCGTGCCGCATGCGGCACACGCCACCACCTTCGCCATGACCCCAGCCTACGACCGGGCCGAACCCGGCCACGTAGGATGCCGACATGTCATTGGGATACCAGGACGACCAGCCCACCCGCGACGAGGTCGACGCCCTGCCCGGAGCGACCGTGCTCGAGTTCGGCCAGAACTGGTGCGGCATCTGCCGGGCCGCGACCCCCGACATCGACCGGGTTCTGAACGCCCGCCCCGAACTGCGCCGCATCAAGGTCGCCGACGGCAAGGGCCTGCCGCTGGGCCGTTCCTTGGGGGTGAAGCTCTGGCCGACCCTGGTGCTGATGCGCGACGGCATCGAGGTCGCCCGGGTGGTGCGCCCCAACAGCGCCGCCGAGATCGAGCAGGCCCTGCACGAGGCGGGACTCGGCGAGTAACCACTAGGCTGTGCGGTTGTGAGCGAGACACCTGATCTGACTGTGCTGGTCGTGGGTTCCGGCGGTCGGGAACACGCCTTGGCCCTGGCCCTGGCCCGTGACCCGAAAGTGGTGGCGGTGCACGCCGCCCCCGGTAATCCCGGGATCGCCGACTGCGCCACCTGCCACGAGGTCGACGCGCTCGACCCGTCCGCGGTGGTTGAGCTGGCGCAGCGACTCGACGCGAACCTGGTGGTCGTCGGCCCCGAGGCGCCGCTGGTCGCCGGGGTCGGGGATGCGGTGCGAGCCGCCGGGATCGCCTGTTTCGGGCCGAATGCCGATGCCGCGCAACTCGAGGGCAGCAAGGCCTTCGCCAAGGAGATCATGGCCGCCGCCGGCGTGCCCACCGGCGAGTCCGCGGTGTGCCTGACCCCCGAGGACGCCGCCGCGGCCCTCGACCGCTTCGGTGCCCCGCACGTGGTCAAGGACGACGGGCTGGCCGCCGGCAAGGGCGTGGTGGTCACCGACGACCGGGCCGAGGCCCTCGCCCATGCCGCCGGCTGCGAGCGGGTCGTGATCGAGGAATTCCTGGACGGCCCCGAGGTCAGCCTCTTCGCGATCAGCGACGGCACGACCGTCCTGCCGCTGCAACCGGCCCAGGACTTCAAGCGCATCTTCGACGCCGACGAGGGCCCCAACACCGGCGGAATGGGTGCCTACACCCCACTGCCGTGGGCCCCCGAAGGGCTGGTCGACGAGGTGGTTGCCACCGTGATTCAACCCACCGTCGACGAACTGCGCCGCCGCGGCACACCCTTCGTCGGGCTGGTCTACGCGGGGCTGGCGTTGACCTCGAAGGGGGTGCGGGTGATCGAGTTCAACGCCCGGTTCGGTGACCCCGAGACCCAACCACTGCTGTCGCTGCTGGAAAGCCCGCTCGGTGAGGTGTTGTACGCCGCGGCCACCGGCACCCTGGCCGAACAACCGGCCCTGCGTTTCGCCGACGGCTACGCCGTGGCGGTGGTGCTGTCGAACGAGGGTTACCCCGGCCCGACCGTCACCGGCCGGGAGCTGACCGGCGCCGAGGGTCCCGAGGTGATCCATGCCGGCACCGCCCGGGACGCCGACGGCACCCTGCGCGCGACCGGGGGACGGGTGCTCGCGGTGGTCGGCCGCGGCGACACCCTCGGTGATGCCCGCAGCGCGGCCTACGAACGCATCGCGTCGATCGGATTGGAAGGCGCCCACTACCGGCGCGACATCGCCGCCACGGCGGCAGAAGGAGCCCAGTGATGACCGTCCCCAACGTCCTCGCCACCCGCTACGCCTCGGCGGCGATGCTGCAGATCTGGTCGCCGGAACAGAAGATCATCGCCGAACGGCAACTGTGGATCGCCGTCCTGGAGGCCCAACGCGACCTCGGTGTCGACTTCGGCGGGGCCGACCCCGACGAGGTCATCGACGCCTACCGCGCCGTGATCGACCGGGTCGACCTCGACTCGATCGCCGACCGGGAACGCATCACCAAGCACGATGTGAAGGCCCGGATCGAGGAATTCAACGCCCTCGCCGGCCACGAACACGTGCACAAGGGCATGACCAGCCGTGACCTCACCGAGAACGTCGAACAACTCCAGGTGGTGCGCGCCCTGGAACTGATCCGGGACCGGATCGTCGCCACCTGCACCCAACTGGCCCGGATCGCCGCCGAGTACGCCGACCGGGCGATCGCCGGCCGCTCGCACAACGTCGCGGCCCAGGTCACCACCCTGGGCAAGCGGTTCGCCACCGCCACCGATGAACTGTTGATCGCCCACCGCCGGGTGAGTGAACTGCTCGAGCGGTACCCGTTGCGCGGCATCAAGGGCCCGGTCGGCACCAGCCAGGACATGCTCGACCTGCTGGACGGCAACGCCGCCGCGCTGAGCGACCTGGAGGGCCGGGTCACCGCCCACCTGGGGGTGGCCAACGTGCTGACCTCCACCGGGCAGGTCTACCCGCGCTCCCTCGACTACGACGTGGTCACCGCCCTGGCCCAGGTCGCGGCCGCGCCGTCCAATGTGGCGACCTCGATTCGGCTGATGGCCGGCCACGAGCTGGTCACCGAGGGCTTCCAGCCCGGGCAGGTCGGCTCCTCGGCGATGCCGCACAAGATGAACACCCGCTCCTGTGAGCGGGTCAACGGGCTGGCCGTGATTGTGCGCGGCTACGTGTCGATGGTCGGCGAGCTGGCCGGTGACCAGTGGAACGAGGGGGACGTGTCCTGCTCGGTGGTGCGCCGGGTCGCGCTGCCGGACGCCTTCTTCGCCCTGGACGGTCTGTTCGAGACCTTCCTCACCGTGTTGCGCGACTTCGGAGCCTTCCCGGCGGTGATCGAGGCCGAACTGCAGCGCTATCCGCCGTTCCTGGCCACCACCAAGGTGTTGATGGCCGCGGTGCGGCACGGGGTCGGGCGTGAGGCCGCCCACGAGGCGATCAAGGAACACGCCGTCGTGGTGGCCCTGGAGATGCGCGAAACCGGACGGGCCGACAACGACCTGATCGACCGGCTGGCCGCCGACGAACGCCTGGGTGGGCTGGACCGCGACACCCTCGCCGGGGCCCTGGCCGATCCGCTCGCCCTCACCGGCACCGCCGGTGACCAGGTGGCCCGGATCGTCGCGCAGGTCGAAGAACTGGCCACGGCCAACCCCGAAGCCGCCCGCTACACCCCGGGCTCGGTGCTCTAGTCGTCACACCCGGCGCGATGGCTGCGACGGGGCTCGACCGTCGCACCACCGCGATCGCACTCAGTCGGTCGCCGGCGGCATCTTCAGCGTCAACGAACCCGGGTCGAGCTGTACCGCGAAGCTGCGCACCTCACCGAACAGGTCGCCGTCCAGTTCGACCGCCTCGGGGTCGCCCAACTGCACCTCCACCGACGACGCGGTGCGGTAATGCAGGGCGTGCTTCGAGCCCTTGCCGCCGATCCGCTTACCGCGGTAATCGCGCTGCAGCAGCCGGTTCTGCACCAACACCGCCCACATGATGCGCAGCCAGCCCAGCGGGCCCTTGGGTCGCAGGGTGACCAGGTCGAGCACCCCGTCGTCGATCTTGGCGTCCGGCAGCAACGGAATGTTGCCGACCAGCTCACCGACATTGCCGATCACCAAGGTGTGCGCCCGGGTGCGGAAGCTGGCCCGCTTGTCGATCCGGATCCGCAGCTTCAGCCGCCGGCCACCGGGCAGGGAAGCCGCGA
>JAAYAO010000138.1 GCA_012719335.1 Propionibacterium sp.
GGCGACAGCGCGCCACGGCTCTACATCTCCTATTTCTGCTCCAACGGACACGAGACGCGTCCGGCGTTCGCCGCCGACGCCCAAGTACCGGAGGAGTGGGACTGCCCCCGTTGCGGCATGCCGGCGAACACCGATGCGACGAACCCGCCGCCGCCACCGAAGATCCAGCCCTACAAGACGCACCTCGCCTACGTGAAGGAGCGCCGCACCGACACCGAGGCCGAGGAAATCCTCGCCGAGGCCCTGGAATCGCTGCGCGCCCGCCGCGCCCGCGGCGAAGTGATCTACTGAGCCACCCGGAGACACACGACGGCCGGTCCCCACGGGACCGGCCGTTCTCTCGTGTTCGGTCATCGGGGCAAGGCCCCTACAGATCAGCCGCCGCTTCGGCGTCGAGGAACCAGCGGGTTCGGGCGGTGCCGTGCACCTTGGCAGCGGGGATGTCCTCGCCGCGGTGGGCGCGGGCGACGGCCTCGGCCTTGTCGGCGCCGGTCACCAGCAACCACACCTCGGTGGAGGCATTGAGCACCGGCAGGGTCAGGCTGAGCCGCTCCGGCGGGGGCTTGGGGGAGTTGCGCACCGGGATGACCGACCGGCTGGTCGGCTCCGAGGACGGGTGGTCGGGAAACAGCGACGCCACGTGCCCGTCCGGGCCCATCCCCAACAGGCAGATGTCGAACACCGTGGTGCCCAGATCATCGGCGTAGGTGCGTGCCGCGGCGTCCAGATCGGCCGGGCCGTCGGCGGCCGGCATCGAATGGATCCGCGACGGGCTCAACTGCAACCGCCCGGCCAGGGTGGCCAGGGCTTGCCCCACGTTGCGGTCGGGGTCATCGGTGGGCACGAACCGCTCATCACCCCACCACAGGTCGAGATTCGACCAGTCCAGGGCGTGATCGGGCGCCAGCTCGGCCACTCGGGCGTAGATCCGGTTCGCCACCCGGCCGCCGGTCATGCACAGTTGCGGCGCCCGCCCCGACGCCTGTTGGGCGGCGAGGGTGTCCAACAGGGTGCCGGCCACCTGCTCCACCAACTGGTCGGCACTGTCGTGCAACAGGATCTCGGTGGTCATTACTGATGCTCTCCTTCGGATGGTGAACCATCAACCTTGCCAGACTCCGTACGGGCCAACAGCGCCCGGGTGGTCTCCTCGAACACCTCGTCGGCGTCCATCCGCCGCAACTCCTCGGTGATCAACTCACTCAGAATTCGCCGCGGCAAGGCCACCTCACGGTCGGGCTGCCCCGGAATCTCGAACCGGGCATGGCGGGCGTCGGTGCGGGTGATCTGCACCGTGCCGCCCTCGGTGACCAGCCGCACCCGGGTGATGCCGGGCCCCTCACTGGTCAACCGCTGCACCGTCAGCCCCAACCGGGACGCCAACCAGGCCACCATCAACTCCGCCGAGGCGTTGTCGGCGGCGGCCTCCACCACCGCCTCGGTCACCGGGTGCGGAAACTGGTCCAGCGCGGCGGCCAACAGGGCCCGCCACCGGGTCAACCGGGTCCAGGTCAGGTCGGTGTCCCCGGGTTGGTGGTTCGCCGCCCGAATCCGCAACGCCTGCAACGGGTCGGCATCACCCAACGCGTCGGTGATCCGCCGGTCGGCCAACGCCCCGATCGGGTCGTCCACCGGCGACACCGGCGAGGTGGTCGGCCACCACACCACCACGGGGGAGTCGGGCAACAACAACGCGGTCACCACCGACGCCGGGTGGGCGGCAACCTCGCCGCGCAGGTGCAGCACCAGGGTTTCCGACGACGCCGACCCGCGGGTCAACCGCACCTCGGCGTCCAACCCCGAGGCCTCGGCGTCCGGGTCGTCCACCAACATCAGAATCCGGGACGGGTGCTCGGTGGCGGCCAACTGGCTGGCCGCCAGCGCCTCGTCCGCCTCGGCCGGGGTGGTCACCACCACCAGGGTGAACACCCGCCCCTGGGTGGTCGCCCCCGAGGTCTGCCGGGCGCGCAACAGTTCCTTCGACACCTCCGAGGCGGTGGTGTTCGGCAAGCTGATGATCATGGCCGCCTCCAGGTGAAGCCGTCGCGGGCCAGCATGTCGACCGCCGACTGCGGGCCCCACGAACCGGGCAGGTAATCCTCCGGCGGGGTGCCCTCGGCCGCCCAATGGTCCAGCACCGGGTCGAGAATCTGCCAGGACAGCTCGACCTCCTCGTGCTGGGGGAACAACGGCGGGTCACCCAACAACACGTCCAGGATCAACCGCTCGTAGGCCTCCGGGCTCGACTCGGTGAACGACTCGCCATAGGCGAAGTCCATGTTCACCTGCCGGATCTCCATCTGGGTGCCCGGCACCTTCGCGCCGAACCGCATCGTCACCCCCTCCTCGGGCTGGATCCGCAACACCAACGCGTTGCGATCCATCTCCGACATGTCCGGGAACGGACGGTGCGGAGCGGGCCGGAACATCAACGCCACCTCGGTGGTGCGCCGGGCCATCCGTTTGCCGGCGCGCAGGTAGAAGGGCACCCCGGCCCACCGGCGGTTGTCGATGTCCACCCGAATCGCGGCATAGGTTTCGGTGGTCGAATCCGGCGCGATGCCGTCCTCGTCGAGGTACCCGCCGACCTCCCGGCCACCGGCCCAGCCGGCCACGTACCGGCCCCGGGCGCTGTGCAGGGCCGGGTCGGCCGCCCGGGCCGCGCTCAGCACCTTCTGCTTCTCACTGCGCAGCCGGTCGGCCGCGAACGAGGTGGGTTCCTCCATCGCGGTCAGCGCCAACAACTGCAGCAGGTGGTTCTGGATCACATCTCGGGCCGCGCCGATGCCGTCGTAGTACCCGGCCCGGCCGCCGATGCCGATGTCCTCGGCCATCGTGATCTGCACATGGTCGATGTACCGGTTGTTCCACACCGGCTCGAACATCTGGTTGGCGAATCGCAACGCCAACATGTTCTGCACCGTCTCCTTGCCCAGGTAGTGGTCGATGCGGAACACCGCCTGCGGCGGGAACACCTTCGACACCACCGCGTTCAGTTCCTGGGCCGATTCGAGGTCGTGGCCGAAGGGCTTCTCGATCACCACCCGGTTCCAGCCCGGCCCGTCCGCCTCGGCCATGCCGTGCCGGGCCAACTGGTTCACCACGGTCTCGAACGACCCGGGCGGAATCGACAGGTAGAAGGCGTGGTTGCCGCTGGTGCCGGTGTTGCGATCCAACTCGGCCACCGTCTCGGCCAGCCGGGCGAACGCGTCGTCGTCGTCGAACGACCCGGACACGAACCGGATGCCGGTCAACAACTGGCTCCACACCTCTTCGCGGAACGGGGTACGGGCGTACTCCTTCACCGCGTCGTGCACCACTTGGGCGAAATCCTGATCGGCCCAGTCGCGGCGGGCGAACCCGACCAGGGCGAAGCCGGGCGGCAACAGGCCCCGATTCGCCAGGTCGTACACCGCCGGCATCAACTTCTTGCGGGACAGGTCACCGGTCACCCCGAACAGCACCAGCACGCTGGGGTCGGCGATCCGGGGCAACCGGCGGTCGCGCGGGTCGCGCAACGGGTTGCCCCCGATCGTGGTGGGCCGACCCGGATCGGTCGCGGCCACCGGGGCTCAGGCCTGTTCGAGAGCGGTACGGACGGTGCCCACGAGTTCGTCCCAGGAGACGACGAACTTGTCCACCCCCTCGGTCTCGAGCAGTTCGAACACCTCGTCCGGGTCGACGCCGACCTTGCGCAGGGCGTCCATCGTTTCGGCCGCCTCGGCGTAGCTGCCGGTCACCCGGTCATCGGCGGTGCCGTGATCGGCCACCGCCAGCAGGGTGTTCTCCGGCATCGTGTTGACCGTGCCGGCCACCACCAACTCATCGACGTAGGCGGTGTCGGGGTAGGCCGGGTTCTTCACCCCGGTCGAGGCCCACAGCGGACGCTGCGGCTGGGCACCCTTGGCGGCCAGCGCCTGCCAGCGGTCGGAGGCCATCACCTCGGTGTACACCTGATGACCCAGCCGGGCATTCGCGATCGCGGCCTTGCCGCGCAGGGCGAGGGCCTCGTCGGTGCCGATCGCCTCGAGTCGCTTGTCGATCTCGACGTCGATGCGGGAGACGAAGAACGACGCCACCGACCCGATCGGGGCCAGGTCACGGCCACCGGCGGCGGCCTGCTCCAGGCCGGTCAGCCAGGCATCGAGCACCTCGCGGTGCCGTTGCGGGGAGAAGATCAGGGTGACGTTCACCGAGATGCCCTCGGCCAGCACCGCACTGATCGCCGGCAGCCCCTCGGCGGTGGCGGGAATCTTGATCATCACGTTCGGCCGGCCCACCCGGGCGTACAGTTCGCGGGCCTGGGTGATGGTCGCGTCGGTGTCGCGGGCCAGGCCCGGTTCGACCTCGATCGACACCCGGCCGTCCACCATGTCGGTGGCCTCGTACACGTCCTCGAACATCTCGCAGGCCAACCGCACATCGTCGGTGGTCAACGCGGTGATCGCGGCCTCCACCGAGGAGCCCTCGGCGGCCAGGCCGGCGACCTGCTCGGCGTACCGCTCACCCTTGGCCAGCGCCCCGGCGAAGATCGTCGGGTTGGTGGTCACCCCGCTGACCGACTTCTCGGCGATCAACTCGGCCAGGTTGCCGGTCGCCAGCCGCTCCCGGGAAAGATCGTCGAGCCAGATCGACACACCGGCATCGGCGAGGGCCTTCAAACGGTCGGACATATCCATTCCTGCTTTCGTCGAAGTTTCGTCTGGTCAGGCGCCCAGCCGGGCGGGGCCGCTGGCAGCGCGCGCGTTGCTCACGGTAGCCGGTTCGGCGGCCGCGGCGATGGTCTCCTCGGCGGCGTGGACGACCGCCTCGGCGGTCAGCCCGAACTTCTCGAACAGCAACCCGCCGGCAGCGGAGGCGCCGTAGTGATCCAGGCCGACGAACCGGCCGGCGTCACCGATCAATTCGCGCCAGCCCTGGGCGATACCGGCCTCGATCGCGACCCGGGCCCGCAGCGTCGGGGGCAGCACCCGGTCGCGGTAGGCGTCGTCCTGTTCGTCGAACCATTCCCGGCACGGCATCGACACCACCCGCACCTTGCGGCCCGCGGAGGTCAGCTCCTCGGCCGCGGCCATCGCCACCGACAGTTCCGAACCGGAGGCGATCAGCACCACCTCGGGGTCGCCCTCGCAGTCGCGCAGCACGTAGCCGCCGCGAGCCACCCCGTCCCGGTCGTGGTCGGGCAGCACCGGCAGGTTCTGCCGGCTCAACACCAGGGCGGCCGGACGGTCGGCATTGCGCAACACCTGGGCCCAGGCGGCGGCGGTCTCGTTCGCGTCGCCGGGGCGCACCACGTCCAGCCCCGGGATGGCGCGCACCGCGGCCAGGTGTTCGATCGGCTGGTGGGTGGGGCCGTCCTCACCGACCCCGATCGAGTCGTGGGTCCACACGTAGATCGCCGGCAGCTTCATCAACGCCGCCAACCGCACCGCGGCCCGCATGTAGTCGCTGAACACGAAGAAGGTGCCCGCGTAGGGGCGGGTGCCGCCGTGCTGCAACATGCCGTTCAGGATCGCGCCCATCGCGTGTTCGCGGATGCCGAAGTGCAGGGTGCGGCCGTACGGGGTGCCGGGGAAGCTGTCGGACTGGCGATCCTCGGGCAGGAAGCTCGGCTCACCGTCGATGGTGGTGTTGTTCGAGCCGGCCAGGTCGGCCGAGCCACCCCACAGTTCGGGCAGCTTCGGGGCCAGCGCGTTGAGCACCTTGCCGGAGGCGGCGCGGGTCGCGATGCCCTTCTCGTCGGCCTCCCAGGTGGGCAGGTCGGCGTCCCAGCCCTCGGGCAGGTCGCGGGTGGTGAGCCGATCCCACAGGGCGGCCCGGTCGGGGTTCGCATCGCGCCACTGGTCGAAGCGGCCCTGCCACTGCTTGCGCGCCTCGGCGCCGCGCTCACCCAGGGCGCGGGTGTGCGCCAGCACCTCGTCGGCGACCACGAACGACTGATCGGGGTCGAAGCCGAGGAACTTCTTGGTGGCGGCCACCTCGTCCTCACCCAGCGCGGCGCCGTGCGCCTTGCCGGTGTCCTGCAGGTTCGGGGCGGGCCACCCGATGATGGTGCGCAACCGAATGAAGCTCGGCCGGTCGGTGACGGCCCTGGCCGCCTCGAGGGCGTCCCACAGGGCGTGGACGTCCTCGCGGTACTCGCCGCCGTCGCGCCACGACACGGTCTGCACATGCCAGCCGTAGGCCTCGTAGCGGGCCGCGACATCCTCGGTGAACGCGATGCTGGTGTCGTCCTCGATCGAGATCTCGTTCTCGTCGTAGATCAGGGTCAGGTTGCCCAACCGCTGGGTGCCGGCCAGCGAGGACGCCTCGGCCGAAACGCCCTCCTGCACATCCCCCTCGGAGGCCAGGCAGTAGATGTGGTGGTCGAAGACCGATTCACCGGCGGGGGCGTCGGGGTCGAACAGGCCACGCTCGCGGCGGGCGGCCATCGCCATGCCCACCGCGTTCGCAACCCCCTGGCCGAGCGGGCCGGTGGTGGTCTCCACCCCGTCGGTGTGGCCGTACTCGGGGTGCCCCGGGGTCTTCGAACCCCAGGTGCGCAAGGCCTTCAGATCGTCCAGCTCCAAGCCGAAACCACCCAGGTAGAGCTGCAGGTACAGGGTCAGGCTGGTGTGCCCGCAGGAGAGCACGAACCGGTCGCGGCCGGGCCACAACGGCTCGTTCGGGTCGTGGTTCATCACCTTCTGGAACAGCAGGGTGGCGGCCGGGGCCAGGCTCATCGCGGTGCCCGGGTGGCCGTTGCCCACCTTCTGCACCGCGTCGGCCGCCAGTAACCGGGCAGTGTCCACCGCCTTGGCGTCCAGGTCGGTCCAGTTCAATCCTGCCTCGGTCATCCGAGTCCTCCTCGATAGGGATGGTGGTGTGGCCGATCCCCAGCCTAGTGACCATCGGGCTGTGGTGGGCAGCCCCGGGGTGTCCACCGGGACGGGACGAGCCGGGGGAACAATCGGGCGAATCGGGGTACACTGCACAGGTCTACGGCTCCGATGAGCCGCAATCCCGCCATTTCGAGAGGCTTTTGTGTTGAGCACCAACACGGACGCGATGCCGACGGCGCAGTTTCCCACCGGGGGCGAAGAACAGCGCACCGTCGCGCACACCGCCACCGTTGGCGACGTCATCAACGCCTACTACCAACTGACCAAGCCGCGGATCATCCTGCTGCTGCTGATCACCACCCTGCCGGCGATGTTCCTCGCCCAGGGCGGTATTCCGCCGCTGATGCTCGTGCTGGTCACCATGGTCGGCGGCGCCCTGGCCGCCGGTAGCGCCAACGCGCTGAACAACGTGCTCGACCGCGACATCGACGAGCAGATGCGCCGCACCAAGCGGCGTCCGTTGCCGCGGCACCAGGCCGCGCCGCTGCCGGCCACCATCTACGCGGTCGTGCTGGGCATCGCCTCGACCCTGATTCTCGGCTTCGGCGCCAACTGGCTGTCGGGCTTTCTGGCGCTGGGCGCGAACGCCTTCTACGTGCTGATCTACACCATGGTGCTGAAGCGACGCACCGAACAGAACATCGTCTGGGGTGGGCTGGCCGGCTGCTTCCCGCCGCTGATCGGCTGGACCGCCGTCACCGGGCAGATCGCCCTGGCCCCGATCATCATGTTCGCGATCGTGTTCTTCTGGACCCCACCGCACACCTGGGCGCTGGCCATCCGCTACCGCGAGGACTACGCCAAGGTCAACGTGCCGATGATGCCGGTGGTGCGCCCCGACACCTACACCACCACCCAGATGCTGGTGTACACCGTGCTGATGGTCGCCACCTCGGTGGCGCTGTGGCCGATCGCCCCCACCGGCCCGCTGTACCTGGCCGTCGCCGCGATCACCGGTGCGGTCGTGCTGTGGGAAGCGATCCGGCTGTGGTGGCGCGCCCGCCAGGGCCTCACCGGCCTGGAACTGAAGCCGATGCGGCTGTTCCACTTCTCCAACACCTACCTGGCGCTGCTCTTCGTCGCCATGGCCATCGACCCGCTGATCTTCTGACGGTCGGGTCGGGCGTCCCTTCACGCTGGTTGAGCCCCGACCGCTTGCGGTCGGGTGTCGAAACCCGCCGCACCTGTACGCCGGGGCCGACCACCGTCCCTGCACGTGTGTGGGTCAATCGCGTGGGCGCGGATACTCGCGGGGTTTCACTTCGACAAGCTCAGTACAAGCGACGCGGTTCACGCGAGCGTGAACCGGCTCCACCAGCGTGGGGGCTCAGGCGGCGGCGCGGGCCTTGGGGGTGGGTTCGTCCACCACGGGGATGCGGGTGCGTCGGCGGACGCTGAGCATCAGGTTCGTGGACAGGGCCACCACGACGGTGAGCAGCAGCAGGTGGGCCGGCACCAGCACCTGCATCGGTAGCAGGGGTTGGCCGTTGCCGGCGTCGAAGACCTGCAGGTAACCGAACAGGCCCTGGGCGAGCTCGGCCACCAGCAGCGCGATCGCGGCCCGGGAGCGAATCAGAATCACCGCGAGCACGGTGGCGCCGACCATGCCCCACACCGCCCAGGCGTGGATCTTGGCCATGAACAAGAAGTTGAGCCCGTTGCGGGCCACGTCCGGGTCGCCGGCGTGCGGGCCGGCGCCGGTGGTGAGGGTGCCGAGCAACACGATCACCCACATCAACACGAAGATGCCGCGCACCAGAAACACCGGTAGGGTGGGAAAGACCTTGGGTCGCAGCTTGTGCGCCCGGCGCACCAACTGCACCGCCAGCGCGATCAACACCAGCGACACCCACAGGTGCACCGCCACCCAGGACGGCAGCAGTTGGCTCAGCACCACCACGCCGCCGACCACGGCCTGCACGACGATGCCGATCAGCACCAGCACCGACAGGGTGCGCATACCCGGACGGCGCTGCCCGGTCTCGTCGCGGTGATACTGCGCGGCGGCCATCATGCCCAGTGCGACCACGACCAGCACGAAGGTGATCAGCCGGTTGCCGAACTCGATGAACTCGCCGATACCGGCCTGCCCCTCGGGCACGAACGACTCATGGGTGCACCGCGGCCAGGTGGGGCAGCCCAGGCCCGACCCGGTGACCCGCACCAGCCCGCCGGTGACGACGATCGCCATGTTCGCGACCAGCAGGGCGATGGACCATCCGCGCAGGGCGCGTTCGCTGCGGAAGTGCCGCATCAAGAAGACCATCGAAACACCTTTCGTGACACCAACAGGCCCAACGCGGCCCACCCAGACAGTACCCCGAGCGGCCAGAGCAGTACTTCACCCAGAGCGGCGTGACGCAGCACCTCACCGAGGGCCGCGGTCGGCAGCGCCGACACCACCGGCTGCACCACCTGCGGGTAGGCCGCGACCGGCAGAAACACCGCCCCGCCGATCAGGAAGATCAAGTAGATCAGATTGCCCAGCGCCAGGGTGACCTCGGCCCGCAACCGGCCGGCCAGCACCAGCGCCCAGCCCGCGAACGCCATCACCGCCAGCACCGCGGCGACCAGCGACACCAGCAACGCGGGCAGCGAGAGCACCGGCCGCCAGCCCAACACCAACGCCACGATCAACAGCACCAGCAATTGCCCGGCGGTGACCAGCAGCAACGACACCGCCTTGCCGGCGATCAACCCGGTACGCCCCAGCGGGGTGGACGACAGCCGCTCCAACACCCCGTAACGGCGCTCGAAACCGGTCGCGATCGCCAACGAACTGAACGCGCTCGACCAGATCGCCACCGAGAACACCGACGGGGCGACCAGGTTCGGGTCGGACAGGCCGAACCGGTCACCGACGAACCGGCCCAACACCAGCAGGCCGATCGGAATCACCAATGCCAACAACAACTGTTCACCGTTGCGGGCCAGCAGCATCGCCTCGGTGCGCCCGTGCGCCCAGATCCGGCGGGCCGCGGGGGCCGGGCCGGGGGCGGGGGAGAAGTCCAGGGTGGTCATGGCATCATCCGCGATTCGGTGTTGGCCAGGTAGATCGACTCCAGGTCGTCCCCGTCGGCGGTCAGCTCCGCGAGCGTGCCGTGCACCCGCACCCGGCCCCGGTCGATGATCCAGACCCGGTCGGCCAGGTATGCGGCCTCGTCCATCGCGTGGGTGGTCAACAACACCGAGGTGCCGGCGGCGCGCAGTTCGGCGATCAGGTTCCACACCGCATGGCGGGCGTGCGGGTCCATCCCGGCGGTCGGCTCGTCCAGCACCACCAGGGACGGGCGTCCGATCACCGCCCCGGCCAGGTTCACCGCCTGCTGCTGCCCACCCGACAACCGCCGGTAGGGGGTGCGGGCGAACTCGTGCAGGCCCAACCGTGCCGCCAACGGTTCGACCGGCAGCGGGTTGGCGTGCAACTCGGCCAGGTACCGCAACAACTCCAACGGCCGCACGTACGACCAGGCGCCGGTCGACTGCGGCATCACCCCGACCAGGCCCCGGGCGCAGGCGTCCTTGGGGGAGAGCCCGAAGACCTCGACCCGGCCCGCGTCGGGGGTGACGATGTCGGTGGCGCAGCGGATCAGGGTGGTCTTGCCGGCCCCGTTGGGGCCCAACAGGGCGGTGATCCGGCCGGTGTCGGCGGTCATCGACAACCCGTCCACCGCGGTGGTGGCCCCGAACCGCACCGTCAGATCGGTGACGCTGATCGCGGGAGAGGCAGAACTGGACACCGGGGCAGTCTACTGGCCCGCAATCGGTGAGAATGCCGTCATGGACGAGCTGGTCATCGAACGCGCATTGCGCGCGATCGAAGCGATCCCGCCCGGCCGGGTGATCAGCTACGGCGACCTGGCCGGGCTGGTCGGCATCACCGCCCGCCAGGCCGGCTCCCTGCTGGCCCGGCACGGTCACGGCACACCCTGGTGGCGGGTGGTCAACGCCGCCGGTGAGCTGCCCGCGCACCTGCGGGACGAGGCGGCCGGTCACTGGGCCCGCGAGGGCATCACCACCCGACCCAACGGGGCCTGCCGGATCTCCTGCCACCGGGCCGATCTGGTCGCCCTGGCCCGGATCGTGGACGCCCCCTGAACTGCTATTTTCAGACGTCTTTGTTGCGCACGCGGAAGGTACTCGAATGGCCGGTGGTTTGGCAGCACTGCTCGACGACGTGGCGGTGATCGCGAAGATGACCAGCGTCGCCGGCTCCCGGGCGATGGGTGTGGTGGTCGATGACGCGGCGGTCACCCCGCAGTACGTGCAGGGGTTCAGCCCGGCCCGCGAACTGCCGATGGTCTGGACGATCGCCCGCGGCTCGCTGATCAACAAGGCCATTCTGATCATCGCCCTGCTGCTGCTCGACCACTTCCTGCCGATCGTGCTGGTGCCGTTGCTGATGCTCGGCGGGCTCTATCTGTCCTACGAGGGGGCGGAGAAACTCTGGGAGAAGATCTCCGGGCACAAACCGGAGGAATCGGCCCACCCGGTCGCCGAACAGGGCCCCGAGCACGAGAAGAAGATGGTCAAGGGTGCGATCACCACCGACTTCATCCTGTCGGCCGAGATCATGGTGATCTCGTTGAACACGATCAACGACACCGGTGAAATGGCGCTGAGCACCAAGGCGATCACCCTGGTCGTGGTCGCGGTGCTGATCACGCTGCTGGTCTACGGGGTGGTCGGGCTGATCGTGAAACTCGACGACATCGGCCTGCACATGATGAAGCGCGAATCGAACGGCTCGCAGCGGGTCGGCAAGCTGCTGGTGGACGCGATGCCGGTGATTCTGGCGCTGCTGTCGACCGTCGGCATGGTCGCGATGCTGTGGGTGGGTGGCCACATTCTGGTGGACGGGGCGCACAAGCTCGGCTGGGATCTGCCCTACCACCTCGTCCACCTGCTGGCCGACCCGGCCGGTAGCGTGCCCGGTGTCGGCGGTTTCCTGTCCTGGCTGATCGCCACCGGGCTGTCGGCGGTGGTCGGCCTGATCGTGGGCGCGGTGATCGTGGCGATCATGCACGTCCTGCCGTTCGGCAAGAAGCACCACACCACGGAGCAGCACACCACGAAGGAGTAGCGGGCGATGAGGAAGCGGACGATGGCCGCGGTGGCCGGTTCGGTCGGAGCGGCCCTGGCCGCGGTCGCGGTGCGCGACCTCACCCAGCAGGAACGGGCCCTGCCCCGCAACTTTCCGATCATCGCCCGGCTCCGGTACGCGCTGGAGACGATCGGGCCGGAGCTGCGCCAGTACATCGTCAGCAGCAACGACGCCGAACGTCCCTTCTCCCGCGACCAGCGCCGCTGGGTGTACGCCTCGGCGAAGAAGGAGAACAACTACTTCGCCTTCGGCACCGACAACGACATCGAGAACGAGTCGTACCCGGTGATCAAACAGCGCACCTTCTCCGACGTGGCGCCCGCCTCGCCGATTCACGGCCGCGATTTCGTGGTGCCCTCCGCCAAGGTGCTCGGCGGCCCGCGCGGACGGGCCGGGGCCTTCCGCCCCGAATCGGTGGTGAACGTCTCGGCGATGTCCTTCGGCTCACTCAGCCCGCAGGCGATCGAGGCGCTCAACCGGGGCGCGGCCCTGGGCGGTTTCCTGCACAACACCGGCGAGGGCGGGTTGTCCGACCATCACCGGCACGGCGGTGACCTGGTGGTGCAGGTCGGCACCGGCTACTTCGGGTGCCGCGACGCCGAGGGCCGCTTCGACCTCGACCAGCTCGTCCGGGTGGTGCAGAGCGCCCCGGTGCGGGCGGTGGAGTTCAAGCTCAGCCAGGGCGCCAAACCCGGTCTGGGCGGGCATCTGCCCGGCGCGAAGGTGAACGCCGAGATCGCCCGGGTGCGCGGGGTGGAGCGGGGCAAGGACGTGGTCAGCCCGTCGCGGCACACCGCGTTTCGTTCGGTGGACGAGATGCTGGACGTGGTCGAACTGGTCGCCGAACGCACCGGCCTGCCGGTGGGTATCAAATCGGCGGTCGGCACGATGGACTTCTGGGAGGACCTCGCCGACCAGATGGCCGACGGGCAACGCGGGGTCGACTTCATCACCATCGACGGTGGCGAGGGCGGCACCGGGGCGGCCCCGATGGTGTTCGCCGACCACGTCTCCTACCCCTTCCGGGTGGGGTTCAGTCAGGTGTACGCGACCTTCGCCCGGGCCGGGCTGACCGACCGGGTGACCTGGATCGGTGGCGGCAAGCTCGGCCTGCCCGACAATGCGATCGTCGCCTTCGCCCTCGGGGTGGACATGATCAACGTGGCCCGCGAGGCGATGCTCGCGATCGGCTGCATCCAGGCCCAGAAATGCCACACCGACCATTGCCCGACCGGGGTGGCCACGATGAGCCCGTGGCTGACCCGCGGCCTGGTGCCCACCAACAAGGCCGAACGGTTGGCGAACTACGTGCACACCCTGCGCCGGGATCTGCTGAAGGTCTCCGAGGCCGCCGGGGTGCGGCACCCGGCCCTGCTCGGCCCGGACGCGATCGACATCCTGAACGGTCAGGGCAGCCGCGAACCCCTCGCCGCGATCTACGGGTACGAGCCGGGCTGGGGCATCCCCGGCCCGCGGATCGTGGCCGACATCAACGAGGTGATGGCCGCCTACGACGACGAACCGGGGGAGCGGCGGGTGCTCGAAACCGAACCCGCCCCCGACGACGAGGATTCCGCGGTGCACTGAGGCGCTCGATTCGGGCCGGCTGCGACGCCCGGGGGTGGGAACTTTTTTGATTCACTCCGGAATTAGGCAACAATGGTGTTGTGAAAACCGAGCCGGAGGGTGTGGAGGAGTCCACCCGTGACCGCGTACTGCGGTCGATCCTCGAGCACGGCCCGTCCACCGCAGGTGAACTGGCCGAGCGGCTTTCGCTGACCCCGGCCGCGGTGCGGCGCCATCTCGGCAGCCTCATCGAGTCGGAACAGATTGAATCACGGGAACAGTCGGTACGCGGGCAACGCGGCCGGGGACGTCCGGCCAAGGTGTTCTGCCTGACCGACACCGGGCGGCAGGACTTCCCGCACGCCTACGACAACCTCGCGATCGCCGCGCTGGAACACCTGGTGGAGGCGGTCGGACCCGACTCGATCCACCAGATCGCCCAGGCGCGATCGGCCGGGGTGATTCAGCGGTATCGTGACCTGTCGGCCGATGACGTGACCCCCGCCGATGCGCTCGCCGCAGCGCTCAACGACGAGGGCTATGTGGTCAGCCAGCAGGCTGCGCCGGCCGGCGAGCAACTATGTCAGCACCACTGCCCGGTTGCCACGGTGGCCGAGCGGTTCCCCGAACTGTGCGAGGCGGAGACCGAACTCTTCGCCGAGTTGCTGGGCGTGCACGTGCAACGCCTGGCGACCATCGCCCACGGCGACGGGGTGTGCACCACGCACATCCCCCATACCAGGAAGGTCGAACAGTGACTCAGACCGAACGTCCGATGACCCAGGACGAGCAGACCCTTGCCTCGCTGGGCGGTTACGAATTCGGCTGGCGCGACTCCGACGAGGCCGGCGCCGCCGCCCAACGCGGCCTCTCGCCGGCGGTGGTGGAGAACATCTCCGACCTCAAGAGCGAACCCGAATGGATGCGCAAGCTGCGACTGAAGTCGCTCAAACTCTTCGAGCGCAAGCCGATGCCGGTGTGGGGCGCCGAACTCGAGGACATCGACTTCGACAACATCAAGTACTTCGTCCGCTCCACCGAGCAGCAGGCCCAGACCTGGGAGGACCTGCCCGAGGACATCAAGAACACCTACGACAAGCTCGGCATCCCCGAGGCCGAGAAGGCCCGACTGGTGGCCGGCGTGGCCGCCCAGTACGAGTCCGAGGTGGTCTACCACAAGATCAACGAGGAGCTCGAACGCCAGGGTGTGGTCTTTCTCGACACCGACACCGCGCTGAAGGAACACCCCGAGCTGTTCGAGGAGTACTTCGGCACCGTCATCCCGCCCGGTGACAACAAGTTCTCCGCGCTGAACACCGCGGTCTGGTCCGGCGGCTCCTTCATCTACGTCCCCAAGGGCGTCAAGGTGGAGATCCCGCTGCAGGCCTACTTCCGGATCAAC
>JAAYAO010000139.1 GCA_012719335.1 Propionibacterium sp.
GCGACAGCAACCCGTCGGTGCCGCCGTACTCGTCCACCACGATCGCCATCTGCAGGCCGCCGCGCAGTTGTTCGAGGGCATCGTCCAAAGCCATCGCGCTGGGCACCTGCACCACTTCGCGGGCGAAAGAAGTGACCGGGGTGCTGCCGCGTTGGTCACGCGGCACGGCGAGCGCGTCCTTGAAGTGCACCGCGCCGAGAATCTCATCCGGTGTGTCACCGAACACCGGGAAGCGGGAGTGACCGGTGCGTTCGCTGAGCGCCAGGACGTCCAGGGCGGTGGCGTCGGCAGTCAGGTACTGCATCTGCGGACGCGGAGTCATCGCGTCGGTGGCGAACTGCTCCCCGAGGGTGGCCGAGCGCATCACCCGGCGGGCCAGAGATTCTTCCAGGGTGCCCTCGGAGGCGGAACGGGACGCCATCGCGGCCAGTTCGGCGGCCGACCGGGCCCCGACCAGCTCCTCCTGCGGTTCGATGCCCATCAACCGCAACAGCCCGTTGGCCGACCCCTGAAGGAGGAACAACAACGGCTTGCTGACGAAGGTGAACAATCGTTGCGGCCCGGCGACCAGCTTGCCCACCCGCAACGGCTCGGCGATCGCCCAGTTCTTCGGCACCAGTTCGCCGAACACCATCTGGGCGATGGTCGCCATCAGGAAGGCCAGGGTCAGCGAGGTGGCCAGCGCGGCCGATTCGTTCAGACCGAGGCCCGACAGCGGCCCGCGCAGCACCGCGGCGATGGACGGTTCGGCGATGAAGCCGACGACCAGGGACGACACGGTGATGCCCAACTGGGCGCCGGAGAGCTGCGTCGACATGGTGCGCAGCGCCTTCTGCAGGCCCACGGCGCGACGGTCTCCGCCGGCCACGGCGGAGCGCAGAGTGGGGCGATCAACGGTGATGAAGGCGAACTCGGCTGCGACGAAGATTGCGTTGGCGGCAATCAGCAGGACGACGCAGCCGATCAGTATCCACTCGGTCATGAACTCAATTCATCTCATCGGGATGACCGGCCTGGCGATCGTCGGCGTTGAGTGCGTCGATTGCGATGAGGTCGTCCTCGTCGAGCTCGAAGTCGAAGACCGCGAAGTTCTCGGCCAGTCGTTCGGTGTGCACCGTCTTGGGAAAGACGATGCGATCCCGCTGCAGATGCCATCGAATTGCAACCTGTGCAGGAGTCCGGCCCGTACGGGCGGAGATTTCCCGAATTGTCGGAGCGGCCAGGTCGGCGCCTCGGCCGAGCGGACGCCAGGCCTGGGTGGCGATGCCCAACTCGTCGTGCAGCCGCACCAGGTCGCGCTGGGTGAAGGTTGGGTGCAGCTCGACTTGGTTCACCACCGGGGCCTCACCGGTTTCGGAGACCAGCCGGCGCAGGTGTTCGGGCTGGAAGTTCGACACCCCGATCGAGGTGATCAGCCCCTCGTCGCGCAGGTCGCGCAACTGCTGCCAGGTTTCGGCGTACCGGTTGGTGGCGGGGCAGGGCCAATGAATCAGGTACAGGTCGAGGTGGTCGAGACCGAGCCGTTCCAGGCTCTCCCCGAGGGCCGCGGGGGCGTCCCCGTGCCGGTCGTTCCAGAGTTTGCTGGTGACGTAGTAGTCCTCCCGCGCCAGGCCGGACTCGCGCAGGGCCCGGCCCAGATCGGCCTCGTTGTCGTAGAAGGCGGCGGTGTCGAAGTGCCGGTAACCGAGTTCCAGGGCGGCGTGCACCAGCCGGGTGGTCTCTTCGGCGGTCACCCGCCACAGGCCCAGCCCGAGCTGGGGAATCAGGCGACCATCCGGCAGGGTGAAGGAAGGGCTGATCGTCATGGACCAACCCTAGAGCTTCGGGCCGTCGAACGCCCAAGCCGTGGTCGGGATCGGGTTGCCGGGCGTGGAAGAATGCCGGACATGTCGTCTTTGCAAGCGCGGTTGAGCGAGCGCATCCACGAGGTCACCGGCGTCGACCCCGAGCTGCGTCCGGCCACCAAACCCCAGTTCGGTCACTACCAGTGCAATGTCGCGATGCGACTGGCCAAGACCGAGGGACGTCCGCCGCGCGAGATCGCCGCCGAATTGGTCGAGAAACTCGATCTGGACGACCTGTGCGAGCCGATCGAGGTCGCCGGCCCGGGCTTTCTGAACCTGCGGCTGCGCCCCGAGGTGCTGGCCGCCACCGTGAACGACGTGCTCGCCGACCCGCATGCCGGGGTGGTGCAGGTCGACCGGCCGCACACCGTGGTGATCGATTACTCGGCGCCGAACGTGGCCAAGCAGATGCATGTCGGCCACCTGCGCTCCACGGTGATCGGTGACTGCCTGCGCCGGGTGCAGACCGGGGTCGGCAACACCGTGATCGCGCAGAACCACATCGGTGACTGGGGCACCCAGTTCGGGATGCTGGTCGAACAGATCCTCTTCGAGAATCTGGACGCCTCGGGGCTGAACCTCGAATCGTCCAACGAGCTGTACCAGCGCAGCCGCGCCCACTTCGACGCCGACCCCGAGTTCGCCGAGCGGGCCCGGAAACGGGTCGTGGCGCTGCAGGCCGGCGACCCGGAAACGATCGGCATCTGGCAGCAACTGATCGAGGTGTCGAAGGCGGGCTTCAACCATGCCTACGACCGGCTCGGGGTGCTGCTCACCGACGATGACCTGGCCGGCGAATCGACCTACAACGACGACCTGCCCGAGGTGGTCGCCGACCTCGAGGAGCGCGGCGTGGCCGTGATCGACGACGGTGCGCTGTGCATCTTCGTCGAGGGCATCGAGGCGCCGCTGATCATCCGCAAACGCGACGGCGGTTACGGCTACGGCACCACCGACCTCGCCGCGATCCGGCACCGGGTGCGCGACCTGGGCGCCGACCGGATCATCTACGTGGTGGGCGCCCCCCAGGCCACCCACTTCAAGCAGGTCTTCGCCGCCGCCCGCAAGGCCGGCTACCTGCCCGAGGACGTCACCGCGACCCACGTCGGGTTCGGGTCGGTGCTGGGCCCGGACGGCAAACCGTTCAAGACCCGCGCCGGCAAGTCGGTCACCCTGATGAGCCTGCTGGACGAGGCCGAGGAGCAGGCCGCGCCGCCGGTGGCCCTGGCCGCGATCAAGTACGCCGACCTGTCCAACGGACTGAACAAGGACTACGTCTTCGACGCCGAACGGATGTCGCGCACCACCGGCGACACCGGCCCGTACCTGCAGTACGCCCACGCCCGCACCTGCTCGGTGCTGCGGGAGGCCGAGGCCCGCGGGCTGGCCCTCGACACCGAGGTGACGGCGCTGAGCGAGGCGCCGGAACAAACCCTGGCCCTGCAACTGTCGAAGTTCGGGGAGGCGGTCGCCGAGGTCGCCGACACCCTGCAGCCGCACAAACTGTGCCAGTACCTGTTCGAGCTCGCGGTGGCGTATTCGAGCTTCTACCAGGAATGCCCGGTGTTGAAGTCGGACGGTGAGGTGCGCGATTCGCGGTTGGCGCTGTGCCGGGCCACCCGCACCGTGCTCGCCCGCGGGCTGAACCTGCTCGGCATCGAGGCGTTGGAGCGGATGTGACCCGGGCCGCCGAGGCGGCCACCGCTGCCGGGGTGACGCACACCATCAGCCGGATCGGTGCGGTCGGTTCGGCCGCCGAAGCCGCCGCGGCGCGGGGCATCGCGCTGGGCGATCTGGTCAAGACCATCGTGGTGCGCCGGGCGTCCGACGACTACGTCCTGGTGCTGGTGCCGGCCGACCGGACGATCGACTGGGGGCCCTTGCGCAAGGCGCTGGGGGTGAACCGGGCAACCCTGCCCGACGCCGAGGAGGCCTTCGCCGCCACCGGTTACCGGCGTGGCACCATCACCCCGTTCGGCACCACCGGCACCTGGCCGGTGATCGCCGATGCCGACCTGTTGCGCGAACGCGAGGTGTCGATCGGGGGTGGCGAGCCCGGCGTCGCCCTGCACCTGTCGGCGGCCGAGCTGATCAGGGGCACCGGGGCCACCGTGGCCGCGGTCACCAAGCCGGTGGCCGCCGAGGGGCCGGGCCCGGGCGGGGCGTGACAAGCCCGTCGGGTGCACGCGCCGATGTGATCCCCGAGGGGCCACGCCGGGGCCCGTCCGCGCCGAGTAGTCTTCGGCCATGAAGCGAACACGTGCCCTCATCGCCCTGTTGACATTGCCGTTGCTCGTGCTGCTCTCCGGCTGCGTGAGATACGTCACCGACTTCGAGATCGTCAGTCCCGAGGAAGTCAAGCTCTCGTTGGATTTCGGCATGCAGAACCAGGCCATGGAGGAGATGGGCAGCGCCGGGGAGGACATGTGCGGCGACGCACCCTTCGCCGACGAATCCGGTGCGACCGCCGAGTCGTACCAGGAGGACGGCCCCGAGGGCTACTCCGGTTGTAAGGTGGCAGTCACCACGACCGCGGCCGAACTCAGCGGGGACGGCCTCACCCTCGAACTCGCGGACGGGGTGTGGCACTTCACCCACACCGGTGATAGCGAGGACACCGAGGGGATGACCGCCGAGGACGCGGCACAGATGTTCAGCGACTTCCGGGTGTCGGTGACCTTCCCGGGCAAGGTGCTCACCCACAACGGCGAATCCACCGTGGACGGCAACACCGTGACCTGGACCAACCCGGCCGACATGTTCTCCCCCGACGGCCTGCAGGCCACCGGTGAGGAGGCCTCGGCCGGTGGCGGGCTCGGCGGCGCGTTGCCGTGGATCATCGGCGGTGTGGTGCTGCTGGTGGCGATCGGTGTGGTGCTGGCGATCGTGCTCGGCCGCAAGAAGAAGACCCCGCCGTCCGGCGGTCAGCCCTACGGCGCGGCTCCCGGCCAGCAGCCCGGCCAGCCGGGTCAACAGCAGTGGGGGCAACAGCCGGGTCAGCCCGATCAGCAATGGGGTCAGCAGCAGCCCGGTCAGCAGTGGGGTCAGCAGCAGCCCGGTCAGCCCGGGCAACAGTGGGGCCAACAGCAGCCCGGTCAGCCCGGGCAACAGTGGGGTCAGCAGCCCCCGAACCAGGGTTACCCGCCGCAGCAGTGACACGTGAGCTCAACGCCGGCCGAGGCCTCCCGCCCGGCCGGCGTTGCGCTGTCCCGACACCCGCCGACTGAGCCGGTGTTGTCCTGCCCTCACGCTGGTTGAGCCGGTGCACGCTGTGCGTGCGCCGTGTCGAAACCCGGTGAGCCCGATCGGGGACTCTCCGCGGCACCGGCGAGGGGTACCCTGCGGGGTATGTCCCGGTCGCGTGTGGTGTTGGCGGTTCTGACGATTCCGCTGGTGTTGGTGCTGTCGGGATGCATGCGTTACGTCGTGGACATCGGCATCACCGGGGGTGACTCCACCGAGATCGAGTACTCGATGGACGCCGGCATGCGCAACAAGGACGCCGAGGCCGAGGGTGAGGAGATCCCGGACGATCCCTGTGAGGGGGCGGGGAGGACCTTTCCCGATGTGACCCTCGAGCCCTACTCCGATGACGGGCCGGACGGCTACACCGGGTGCCGGATCAGCGGCACGATGACCGCCGAGGACCTCACCGATTCGGGCATGACGATCAGCAAGTCCAACGGGGTGTGGACGTTCCATCACGAGGGCGACTCCTCGGGCTCGATGAGCGGTGGGGAGAGCCCCGACGAGATGATCTCCGACTTTCGGGTCTCGGTGACCTTTCCCGGTGAGGTGTTGAGTCACAACGGCAGTTCGACGGTGGAGGGCACCACCGTGACCTGGACCGACCCGGCCGACCTGATGACGTCCCAGGGGTTGCGGGCCCAGGGCCGCGACAACGTCGACGACATCGTCTTCGAGGGCGAGGTGTCCCTGGACGAGGCGAAGCCCGGTGGTGGGTTGGGCATCCCACCGTGGGCGATCGCGCTGACCGTCACGGTGCTGGTGCTCGCGGTGTCCTGGGTGCTGATCGAACTGCTGATCCGCCGCAAGCGCGGTAACGGCCCGCCGAATGATCCGCCACCACCCGGCGGCCCCGGCGGCCCGGTCGGCTCGTCCGGCACCATCCACCGGGGGCGCGGCCCGGACTGGCGTCCGCCCTACAGTGCTCCGCCCGCCGGCCCGGGGCCCTGGCAGAACCCCCAGGGCTTCGGGTCCGGGCCCCACCAACCCGGGCAGCAGCCCGGCCCGTCCCAACCATGGGGCTGGGGAGGCCCGCCGAACCAGGCCGGCCAACCCCCGTCCGGGCCGGATCGCTGGGCACCCCCGCCGCACTGACCGGTAGCCGAGCGGAAAACCAATGTAAGTGACCCGCGTCACATTTCCGGCATCAACCAGGTCACGGAAACGTTATCGACGGGTTACGCCGGGTTGGCCCCGACGGGGGTAGCGTCACGGATGTGGGTGAGTGACCCACGAGTAACGCAACGTCCGAGGAGACCTCAAGGATGAGAAGAATCACCAGACCAATTGCGATTGCCGGCGTGGCCGCCCTGACCCTGGGTATGGCCGCGTGCTCGGGCGACGGAGACACCGCCGATCCCGGAACCGACGGCGGAGCGGGCGGCGACTGCTCGGCCTACGAAGCGTACGGCGACCTGGAGGGCACCGAGGTGTCGGTGTACACCGCCATCGTTGCCCCCGAAGCCGATCCCTACATCGAATCCTTCAAGGCGTTCGAGGAATGCACCGGCGCCACCATCAAGTACGAGGGCGACAAGGCCTTCGCCGAGCAGATCTCGGTGCGGGTGCAGGGTGGCAACGCCCCCGACATCGCCTTCGTCCCGCAGCCGGGCATGGTGCAGACCCTGGTCGCCACCGGTGAAGCCGTCGAAGCCCCGGCCGACACCGTTTCCAACGTCGACGAGTTCTTCTCCGAGGACTGGAAGAACTACGGCTCGGTCGACGGCACGCTGTACGCCGCCCCGTTGGGCGCGTCGGTGAAGTCGCTGGTGTGGTACTCCCCGGCCGATTTCGCCGATAACGGCTACGAGGTTCCCGAAACCTGGGACGACATGATGTCGCTCACCGACCAGATCGCCCAGGACCACGGCGAGGACGGCCTGACCAAGCCCTGGTGTGTCGGCTTCGGTGACGGCGCCGCGACCGGTTGGGTCGGCACCGACTGGATCGAGGACACCCTGCTGCGCACCGCCGGCGGCGATGTGTACGACCAGTGGGTGGCCCACGAGATTCCGTTCAACGATCCGCAGGTGGTCGAGGCCTTCAACACCGCCGGCGAGATCCTGACCAACGACGACTACGTCAACGGTGGTCTGGGTGACTCCAAGACCATCTCGACCACCGCCTTCCCCGATGCCGGTCTGCAGATTCTGGACGGCACCTGCTTCCTGCACCGCCAGGCGTCCTTCTACGCCGGCATGTGGGGCGAGGGTGTCGAGGTCGGCCCCGAGGGTGACGTGTGGGCCTTCTACCTGCCCGCGACCAACCCCGAGGAAGCCAAGCCGGTGACCGGTGGCGGCGACTTCGCGCTGGCCTTCGACGACCGTCCCGAGGTGCAGGCCTTCCAGACCTTCCTGGCCTCCGACACCTGGGCCAACGAGCGTGCCCGGGTCAGCACCGCCGGTGGTGCGGTGAGCGCCAACTCCGGGCTGGACACCGAACTGCTGGCCAACGAGGTCGACAAGCTGTCGGTGGAGATGCTGCAGGACGAGAAGGCCGTGTTCCGCTTCGACGGATCCGACCTGATGCCCAGCGCCGTCGGCGCCGGCAGCTTCTGGACCGCGATGGTCGACTGGGTCGGCGGCGCCTCCGCCGAGGACGTCACCAAGTCGGTCGAGGACACCTGGCCCACCAGCTGACCGGGGGCCCTGCCGTGACGGGGTCGTGGGTGAACCAACCCGCGGCCCCGTCCGGACGGCCATTCACAAAGGGGTAACCCATGCTGGACAAGTTCGGCCAGATGTTCCTGGCCATCGGCGTGCTCGTGGCGGTGGTGGTCGTTCTGCTGCTGCTCGCGAGCCTGGCGCGGGGGCGCAACGGCGACCGGTTGCGGGCACTCTTCTTCGTCGGCCCCACGGTGCTGCTGGTGGCGGTCGGGCTGATCTACCCGACCGTGCTGACGATCATCAAGTCGTTTCGGGGGCCGGCCGGCACCGGCGCGTTCGGGTTCGACAACTACGTCACGATCTTCACCCGTGAAGCGTTGCGCAGTTCGATCGTGAACACCGCGATCTGGGTGCTGCTGGTGCCCCTGCTGGCGATCGCGATCGGCCTGCTGTACGCGATCATCGTCGACCGCACCCCGATCGAATCCTTCGCGAAGACGCTGATCTTCCTGCCGATGGCGATCTCGATGGTGGGCGCCTCGGTGATCTGGAAGTTCGTTTACGAATACAAACCCACCCAGGCCGACCAGATCGGCCTGCTGAACCAGATCATCAAGATGTTCGGCGGCGAAACCAGGCAGTTCCTGGTCGAATCACCGTGGAACAACTTCTTCCTGATCGTGGTGATGATCTGGATCCAGGCCGGTTTCGCGATGACCGTGCTGTCGGCGGCGATCAAGGCCATTCCGGACGAGATCATCGAGGCGGCCCGGATCGACGGGGCGTCCGGCTGGGCGCTGTTCTGGCAGATCACCCTGCCGAGCATCCGGGCCTCGCTGATCATGGTTGTCACCACCATCGCGATCGCGGCGTTGAAGGTCTTCGACATCGTCCGCACCATGACCGGCGGCAACTGGGACACCTCGGTGATCGCCAACGACTTCTACTCGGCCAGCTTCACCCAGGGCCAACCGGGCCTGGGCTCGGCACTGGCGGTGCTGTTGTTCGTGCTGGTCGCGCCGATCATCGTCTACAACGTCCGGCAGTTGCGGGAGGCGAGCTGAGATGACCACCGTTGTTGCCACACCCGACCCCGAGGCGGGGGAACTCACCCCGAAGGGCAAGCGCAAACGGCGCCGCTCCTCGCCGACCCGGCAGACCAGTTCACCGTTGATGACGGTGGTGGCGATCATCATCGCCACCGTCTGGACGGTGCCCACCCTGGGCCTGCTGATCACCTCTTTCCGGGAGCCGATGGACATTCGGCGCACCGGCTGGTGGACGGCCTTCAGCAACCCCGAGTTCACCATCGACAACTACGTCTCGGCGATGTCCACCAGCGGTGGCGCGTCGATGCTGGACTACTTCGTGAACTCCTTCGTGATCACGATTCCCAGCACCCTGTTTCCGCTGACCTTCGCCGCGTTGGCCGCCTACGGCTTCTCGTGGTTGAAGTTCCCCGGGCGGGACTGGTTGTTCATCGTGGTGTTCGCGCTGCAGATCGTCCCGTTGCAGGTGGCCCTGGTGCCGTTGATGCAGCTCTACGGCGACCTGAACCTGCAGGGCACCTACTGGACGGTGTGGATCTCGCACACCATCTTCGGGTTGCCGTTGGCGGTGTTCATGATGTTCAACTCGATCCGCGACCTGCCACCGGCGTTGGTCGAGGCCGCCACCATCGACGGCGCCGGCCCGGTGCAGATCTTCCTGCGGATCGTGCTGCCGCTGGCCACCCCCGCGATCGCCGCCTACGGCATCTTCCAGTTCCTGTGGACCTGGAACGACCTGCTGGTGTCGATGGTGTTCCTGGGTGGGTCGGCCGATGTCGCACCGTTGACGGTGTACATCTCCCAGCTCACCGGCTCCCGCGGCGGCCAGTGGTACCTGCTGTCGGCCGGAGCGTTCATCTCGATCATCGTGCCGGTCGTGGTGTTCCTGCTGATGCAGCGCTACTTCGTCCGCGGCCTGACCGCCGGCGCAGTGAAGTAAGGGAGGGCCTCGGGGCGTCGGTTCGCGCCGGCGCCCCTTCTTCACGCTGATTGAGCTGGTTGGTGCCGGTTGCCCCGGCTCAATCGGGGTGGGGGCGTCGGGAGCCTGTGCCCCTCTTCACGCTGATTGAGCAGGTTCGCGCTTGCGCGAACCGTGTCGAAATCCAGCAACCCTCCGCTGGGAGCCGACCACCGCTCGGCGACCTGAGGGGGCGTCCCGGGGTTTCGACGCGGTGACGCCAGCGTCACCGGCTCAACCAGCCTGGGGGTGAGGGTCATCGGCTCAACCAGCGTGGGGGTGAGGGTCACCGGCTCAACCAGGGTGAGGGCGACGTGGGGCGTCGGTTGAGCCTGTCGAAACCAGCCCCCGGATCCGGTACGACCCCTCAGGCCCAGTCGAGGCTGCGGTCGACGGCCTTGCGCCAGTGCGCGTACAGGTCGTCGCGGGTGGCCTCGTCCATCGCCGGGCTCCAGCGGGTGTCCTCGGCCCACAGTTCGCGCAGTTCGTCGGTGGACGACCAGGTACCGACCGCCAACCCGGCGGCATAGGCCGCCCCCAGCGCCGTGGTTTCGATGATCTTCGGACGCACCACCGGACGATTCAGCATGTCGGCCTGAAACTGCATCAGCAGGTCGTTGACCACCATGCCGCCGTCCACCCGCAGCTCGGTGAGCTCCACCCCGGAGTCGGCGAACATCGCATCCAGCACCTCGCGGGTCTGGTAGGCGCTGGCCTCCAGGGCGGCCCGGGCGATGTGGGCCTTGGTGACGTAGCGGGTCAGGCCGACCAGCACCCCGCGGGCGTCGGGGCGCCAGTGCGGGGCGAACAGCCCGGAGAAGGCCGGCACCAGGTAGGCGCCGCCGTTGTCGGCCACGGTGGCGGCCAGTTCCTCGACCTCGGCCGAGGTGCGGATCAACCCCAGGTTGTCGCGCAACCACTGCACCAGCGACCCGGTGACCGCAATCGACCCCTCCAGGCCGAACACCGCCGGCTCGTCCCCGATGCGGTAACAGATCGTCGAGATCAGGCCGTGCTCGCTGGGCACGAACTCCCCGGTGTTGAGCACCATGAAGTTGCCGGTGCCGTAGGTGTTCTTCGCCTCCCCGGGGCGGAAGCAGGTCTGCCCGAAGGTGGCGGCGTGCTGGTCGCCGAGCATGCCGGCCAGCGGCACCCCGTGCAGCATTCCGGTGGCGGTGCACTCGGCCAGCACGTCCGAGGAC
>JAAYAO010000140.1 GCA_012719335.1 Propionibacterium sp.
GATGTCGACCAGGCCGCGGTGCAGGCCGAGGCCGAGGCGCGGGAGCGTCGCTCCTGGTTGCAGCGGCTGTACGTGCCCACCCTGGGGTGGGCGCTGCGGCACAAGATCGTGGTGCTGTTGATCGGGGTGCTGCTGCTCGGCACCACCGGCGCCTTGGCCACCCGACTCGACACCACCTTCCTGGGCGATTCGGGCGAGAACACCCTGCGGGTGCAACAGGAGTTCACCCCCGGCCTGTCCCTGGCCCGGCAGGACGAGTTGGCCCGTCCGGTCGAGGAAGCACTGCTGGAGATCGATGGGGTGGAGACCGTGCAGACCACCGTCGGTGGGGGCGGCGGGATGGACATGTTCGCCGGCTCCTCGGCCGACAGCGCGTCCTTCGCGATCACGATGAACCCCGACGGGGATCCGGCGCAGATCACCACCGCGGTGCGGGATCGGATCGAGTCGATCACCGACGCCGGGGAACTGACCGTGCTGGCCGGGGCCGACTTCGGGTCGAGCACCATCGACGTGGTGATCGACGCGCCCGACACCGAACGGCTCGGCGAGGCCACCGAGTCGGTCACCGCGGCGATGCGGGAGGTCGAGGGTGCCGCCGATGTGACGAACTCGTTGTCGGCCGACCAGCCGACGGTGGAGATCGTGATCGACCGGGCCCGGGCGGCGGACGAGGGGGTGTCCCCCGAATCGGTGGCCGGCACCGTCCGGGCACTGCTCGCCCCGCAACAGGTGAACACCATCGAATCGGGTGGCGCGAGCTACGACGTGGTGTTGCAGATCGGTGACTCACCCGCCTCGGTGGCCGAACTCGGTGACATCGAACTCGCCGGTATGCCGCTGGCCCCCGAGGGGGCGCCCGGGCCGGAGGGGATGCCCGAGCAGGCGTCCGAACCGGTCACCGTCCGACTGGGCGACATCGCCGACATCGAGGAAGTGCTGGTGCCGACCTCGCTGGGGCGCACCGACGGGCAGCGTTCGGCCACCGTGTCGCTGACCCCGACCGACGCGAACCTGGGTGCGGTCACCGAACGGGTCAACGACAGGCTGGCCGAGGTGTCCCTGCCCGAGGGGGTGGACGCCCGGGTCGGCGGGGTGTCGGCCGAGCAATCCGATGCCTTCGAACAGTTGGGTCTGGCCCTACTGGTGGCGATCGCGATCGTCTACGTGGTGATGGTGGCGACCTTCAAGTCGCTGATCCAGCCGCTGATTCTGTTGGTGTCGATTCCGTTCGCCGGCATCGGCTCGGCAGCGGCGCTGCTGATCACCGGCACACCGTTGGGGGTGCCGGCGCTGATCGGTCTGTTGATGCTGGTCGGCGTGGTGGTCACCAACGCGATCGTGCTGATCGACCTGGTCAACCAGTACCGCGACCGGGGGCAGAACCCGCACGATGCGGTGATCAACGGGGCCCGGCAGCGATTGCGGCCGATCCTGATGACCTCGGTGGCCACGGTGTTCGCGCTGCTGCCGATGGGCCTGGGGATCACCGGGGGTGGGGTGTTCATCTCCAAACCGCTGGCCGTGGTGGTGATCGGCGGGTTGCTGTCGTCGACCTTCCTGACCCTGATTCTGGTGCCGGTGTTGTACCTGCTGGTGCAGCGCGGTGCGCGGGGTGATGACGCCGCCGCCGACGAGGTGACCGCTGAGCCGGCCGGGGAGCCCGTTGCCGCGTCGGTCGGCGCGTCCGGGGGCGGGGCCGCGGTGGCCGAGCCGACTGCCGAACCCGACCCGAAACCCCGCCGGGCGATCGCACCGGGGGATTAGAGCCGGAAGTGCAGCACCTCGGAGTCGTCGGAGGCGGGCTGCTGGGCCGGGTCGACCTGGGCCCGCCAACAGATCGTGCGATAGGGCAGCTGCAGCGGTTCGGGGGCCCGGGCCACCTCGTCGTAGACCGCCCCGACGGCCTCGGCCGCCTCGGTTTCGCGCGGGGTGCCGGCGATCGCGGGACGGGACACCACCATCGCGATCAACTGCTCGCGGCTCACCGCCACCCAGGTGCGGAAACTGCGTTCGGTGACGTCCAGGAAGTAGGGGCTGTCGCGCAGACTCTGTACCGAGTCCTGGCCGAAGTTTCCGCGCATCGCGGTGTCGTCCAGTGACCGCACCAGGGTGGCGAAACGCTTCACCCACGGCACCGTGTCGTCCCGGACGGTGTAGGACACCCCGAAATGGCCACCGGGTTTGAGCACCCGGGCGACCTCACTGAACAACAGGCCGGGGGCGAACAGGTGCAGGGTGCTGATCGCGGTCACGGTTTCGAAACTGCGGGTGGCGAAGGGGAGTGATTCGGCGTGCCCGGCCACGTGGCGTCCGGTGGGGACGTGCGCGGCCAGCCGGCGCACCCGTCCCGGGTTCGCGTCCAGCCCGAAGACCTGGTCGCCGCGGGCGTGCAGGGCCCGGGCGAAATTGCCGGTGCCCGAACCGAGGTCGAGCACCAGTGACCGGGAGTGCGGCACCAACCACTCGACCACCTCGGGCCGAAAGGTTGTCGTGGTCACCGGTCGTGCTGCCATGCGGCAAACTTAGCCGGTATGACGGATGCTGCAGCGGTACTGGGTCGAATCGAGGGCGTGCCGTCGGCGGTGCGGTCGGGGTTGGACGCGGTGGACACCCTGCTGCGGGACCGCGGGATGCGTACCGTGCCGGCCGAGGAGTCGGCCAAGGCGCTGCATGCCGGGGCCCGCGCGAACGCGGCGATCGCCGACCGGGACGAACCTGCTCCCGACGGAACCAGTTGGGAGGCCGGGGCCGTGCGCGCCGCCACCCAGGTGTTGGAGTTGGCGCCGATGATTCGCAAGGAGCCCGGGCAGGTGATCGCCCGGGTCCACGCCCTGGTGGCCCGCGGCTATCTGCCCGAGGAGGAGTTGGGCCGGTTGCGGGACGACCCCGGGGTGGGGGAGCGGATGGTCGGTCTGCACGGGTTGTTGACCACCCCGACCGAGGCCTCGGCCCTGGTGGTGGCGGCGATCGCCCATGCCGAACTGGCCACCGTCCGGCCGTTCGGTACCGGGGACGGGATCGTGGCCCGGCTGGTGGAGCACCTGGTGCTGATCGAGGCCGGCATCGACCCCCGGGCGGTGGTGGTGGCCGCCGCCGGGCATCGCGCGGCCGGCGCGGAGTACAACCATGCCCTGACCGACTATGCCGAAGGCGGCCCGGTCGGGGTGCGGGAGTGGATCCTGCACTGTGTGCGGGCAGTCGGCTACGGCGCCGAGGTGTCCCCCCTGGCGAGCATCCCGGTGCGCAAACAACAGGGCGCCCCACGGGGCCCCCGCGCCGAGTGAGCCCCGCTGTACGACCCCTTTGCGCGTTGATGGGGCTGCCGCGCGGCGTTCCCTTCCCCACGTTGATTGAGCCGCCGCGTTTACGCGGCGTGTCGAAATCCTGCGACCACATCCGCCTGCCGCACCCCGAGCAAGCCTTCGCGCCGCGTTCCCTCCTACGGTGATTGAGCCGCCGCGTTTGCGCGGCGTGTCGAAATC
>JAAYAO010000141.1 GCA_012719335.1 Propionibacterium sp.
CCGCCGGGGACACCGAGATCGTCACCGGGGTGCTGCAGAAGCTCGCCGCGATGCGCTCCTACATGCGCGACGTCACCCTGGGCCGGCCCCGGCAACCCGAGCTGGCCCACGCGGTCGGCATGGAGCCGGGGGCGATGGAACAGATGTACCGGTTGCTGGCGATCGCCAAGTACAACGAGCGGTACGTGATTCCGAAGGCGCACCGGGAGAAGGCCCACAACCTGGAGGAGTTGGCCTGCTCGCTGGACTTCGAGGGCGGCCCGGGCATGGAGGAGGGCCCCTTCGGCTCCACCTCGGGACGGGTGGTGCCGGTGGCCATCGAAAGCTACGCCGACGCCAAGGCCCGGCAGACCGATGCGAGTGGTGCCTGATGTCCGCAGTGGTGTTCCAGGCCGCCGGGTTGCTGCTCAGCTACCCGGACGAGAACCTGATCGACCGGTTGCCGATGATCGAACAGGCGGTCGCCGAGGCCGGCGCGGCCGCCGATTTCGCCCCCACCCTGGCGCACCTGCGCAGTATGCCGCTGATGGAACTGCAGTCGTGGCATGTGCAGGAGTTCGACCTGTCGCGGCGGCACGCCCTGCACCTGACCTACTGGACCGACGGGGACACCCGGCGTCGCGGTGAAGTGCTCGCGGCGATCAAGCAGACCTACCGGGAGTCGGGGCTGCTGGTCGACCTGGACGGCGAACTGCCCGACTACCTGCCGATGGTGTTGGAGTTCACCGCCACCGGCGACCGGCAACTGGGCCTCGGCATCCTGAACCGTTACCGGGCATCCCTGGAACTGTTGCGCATCGGCCTGGCCGACGACGACCTGCCCCAGGCCGGGGTGGTCGCCGCGATCTGCACCGCCCTGGGCGGTCAATCACCCCGCACCCGTGAACAGGTGCGACAACTACAAGCCGGGCCACCGAACGAAACGGTGGGCCTGGACCCCGTCCTGCTCCCGTATCCCACGCTGCAAGGAACCTGAGATGAAGACTCTGCTCTGGGGAGTTCTGCCCTACGTCGTCGTGCTGATTCTGATCGGGGGGTTGATCTGGCGCTACCGCTACGACCAGTTCGGTTGGACCACCCGCTCGTCGCAGTTGTACGAATCGAAGCTGCTCAAGATCGGGTCGCCCATCTTCCACTTCGCCCTGCTCGCGGTGCTTATCGGGCATCTGGTCGGGTTGTTGATTCCGAAGGCCTTCACCGACTGGATCGGGATCAGCCAGCACAACTACCACCTCGGCGCGATGTACGGCGGGGGGTTGGCCGGCCTGATCCTGGTGGTCGGGTTGGTGCTGCTGATCTACCGCCGGCGCTCCAACAAGTCGGTGTTCCGGGCCACCACCTGGAACGACAAGCTGATGTACATCGTGCTGGCCGGCGTGATCGGTCTCGGGATGGCCGCCACCCTGACCGGTGACACCCACGCCTCCGGGGCCGAACACAACTACCGCGAAACCGTTTCGGTGTGGTTCCGCTCGTTGTTCACCTTCCAGCCGAATGTGGACGCGATGGGCGCGGCGACCTGGCAGTTCCAGACCCACGTCACGATCGGCATGCTGCTGTTCGCGATCATTCCGTTCACCCGGCTGGTGCACGCCTTCACCGCGCCCTTCCACTACCTGTTCCGGCCCTATGTGGTGTACCGCTCGCGGGACACCAGCCCGCAGCATTCGCACACCGCCGCCGGCCGGGGTTGGGACCCGATCGGCACCCCCGACAACAAGCGCTGATTTCCGATGATGTCGGTCGAACCCCGCGACACCTCGCGGCGGTCGCGTCGGTTGCGCCTGTCGAAACCAGCGATCCGTGGCCCCATCGCGGTGGTCGAAACCAGCCCTCTGCGCCCGATCGCGTCGTTGAGCTTGTCGAAACCAGCGATCCGCGTGCGGTCGCGTCGGTTGAGCTTGTCGAAACCAGCGTGCGCACACATCACGAACGAACCGAGGTAGGCACCCAGTGAGCAAGTTGATCGAAGTGGCGCCCATTCACGACACCGGCAAGGGCGCCGGCCGGGTGATGACGATGTCGACCATCGCCTTCACCCTGATGTTCGCGGTGTGGCTGATGTTCGGCATCCTCGGCATCCCGATCCAGGAAGAGCTCGGCCTGTCCGACGAGCAACTCTCCTGGATCACCGCCCTGGCGGTGCTGAACGGCTCGATGTGGCGACTGCCGGCCGGCATCATCACCGACCGGATCGGTGGCCGCAAGGTCACCCTGTTCATGCTCTTCGCCACCGCCATCCCGGCCTACCTGGTGTCGCTGGCCAACGGTTACCTGATGGTGCTGGTGCTTGCCTTCTTCGTCGGTTTCGCCGGCAACCTGTTCTCGGTCGGCACCGCCTGGAACTCCGCCTGGTACGGACGCGACCGGCAGGGCCTCGCCCTCGGCGTGTTCGGCGCCGGCAACGTCGGCGCGTCGGTCACCAAGTTCATCGGCCCGCCGCTGATCGCGGCCACCGCCGGCTCCACCTTCCTGCTCGGCATCCAGGGTGGTTGGCGTCTGATCCCGGTGATCTACGCGGTGCTGCTGATCGCCACCGGCATCGCCACATGGCTGATCGTCCCCCGGGTCGACCGGGCCCCGGGCGCGTCCAAGCCGATCCGGGAGATGCTGCAACCGCTGAAGAACCTGCGGGTGTGGCGGTTCAGCCTCTACTACGTGGCGGTCTTCGGTGCCTATGTGGCGCTGTCGGCCTGGCTGCCCAAGTACTACGTCGACAACTTCGACGTCACTCTGACCACTGCCGGGTTGCTGACCGCGACCTTCATCTTCCCGGCCTCGCTGCTGCGTCCGGTCGGTGGTTGGATCAGCGACCGGTGGGGCGCCCGCAAGGCGATGTACTTCACCTTCGCGCTGATGCTGATCACCAGCGGCATCCTGATGATGCCGAACGGGTTCCTGACCATCGTCCACCCCGGCGGTGAGCAGACCACCCACCTGCACTACACGATGGGGCTGCCGTTCTTCGTGGTGCTGGTCTTTCTGCTCGGCTGCGCGATGGGCATCGGCAAGGCGGCGGTGTTCAAGCACATTCCCGAGTACTTCCCCGACAATGTCGGCTCGGTCGGTGGCCTGGTCGGCATGCTCGGTGGTCTGGGCGGTTTCTTCCTGCCGCCGTTGTTCGCCTACACCAAGACCTGGTCGGGCTTCCCGTCCAGCACCTTCTTCTGCATTTTCGTCCTGGTAGTCATCTGCGCGGTGTGGATGCACTGGACGGTTCACCGCATGTTGGCCAAGGCCACGCCCGAGTTGGCGGGCCGGATTGAAACGGATGCACCATGAGCACCAAGTTGGAAACCAAGGGTGACTGGCTCACGACCTGGGATCCCGAGGATCCGGAGAAGTGGGACAAGGGGCTGGCCTGGCACACCCTGATCATCACCACCTTCACCCTGACCATGTGTTTCGTCGCATGGTTCCTGCCGAGCGCCATCATTCCGAAGCTGAACGCGCTGGGTTACGAGTTCACCAAGACCCAGCTCTACTGGATGGCCTCCATGCCGGGCTTGTCCGGCGGCCTGCTCCGGTTGATCTGGATGGTGCTGCCACCCAAGATCGGTACCCGCAAGATGGTCACCCTGACCACCCTGCTGCTGATCCTGCCGGTGCTCGGTTGGGGCTTCGAGGTGACCAACCCCGAGGTGCCGTACTGGCGGCTGATGGGTCTGGCCTTCCTGGCCGGCATCGGCGGTGGCGCCTTCTCCGGCTTCATGCCGTCGACGTCCTACTTCTTCCCCAAGTCGAAGCAGGGCACCGCGCTCGGCATCCAGGCCGGCATCGGCAACTTCGGTGTGTCGCTGGTGCAGTTGCTGACCCCGTGGCTGATCGGCTTCGGCATGTTCGGTTTCCTCGGCTCGCAGCAGATGGCGGTGTCGGGGCAGAACTCGGTTACCGTCTGGTACCAGAACTCCGCACTGGTCTACATCCCGTTCATCATCGCCGGAGCGATCTGGGCCTACATCGCGCTGCGCTCGGTGCCGATCAAGGCCAACATCAAGCAGCAGTTCGACATCTTCGGCAACCAGGACACCTGGTGGATGACCATCCTCTACATCATGACCTTCGGCACGTTCTCGGGTCTGTCGGCCCAGTTCGGTCTGCTGATGACCAACCTCTACGGCACCGGCAATGCGTCGATCGTCGAGGGTGTGGGGGAGACCGCGCGGGTGCTGGTCGAGGGGTATGCGGTACCCGATCCGGTGAAGTTCGTCTTTCTCGGCCCGCTGGTCGGAGCCGGTGCCCGGGTGCTGTTCTCACCGCTGACCGACAAGATGGGCGGCGCGATCTGGACGTTGATCTCCGGGGTCGGGTTGCTGGCCTCGATCATTTTCACGATTCCGGCGCTCACCCCCGACCTGAGCTCGGCCGAGGCGCTGTCGGGAGACTTCAACAAGTTCCTGTGGGGCATGCTCGCGATCTTCCTGTTCTCCGGCATCGGTAACGCCTCGACGTTCAAACAGATGCCGATGATCTTCGAGCCCCGGCAGGCCGGTGGCGTCATCGGCTGGACCGCCGCCATCGCCGCCTTCGGACCGTTCCTGTTCGGCATCGGGCTGACCACACTCGGCGTCGTGC